>CAMXBB010000086.1 GCA_947179265.1 uncultured Bacillota bacterium | reverse complement strand
CTATAAGTATTTTTAGCATCTATCGAATCCATCTTTATAAAGTCAGACAAACGATAAGCTACCTCATTATCACTCTTTAACATAGAAACTGCCTTATTATATTTTTCTTCATCAACGATATAATAATAGTATTTTGGATTGAATTCATCATATCCGTAATCGATCATGGTAATCTTAGTACCAACTGGTAAAGCATAGTCAGATATTAAAGCATGATAATAATCATTATCAATTCCATAGAAATCACTATTTTTATCCGGTTTTGCAAATACTGAATAATATGCCGTAAACTGACTTCTATTAGTAATGTTAACTGGAGTGGTAAGCGGCATGTCATATTTCTTAGAATATGTAATTGAAGAATCATATGCATCATCATCGTCATATTCCTTTGTTGCAAGAGCAATATTAACATTAATACGATAAACATCATATTCAATTTCATTTCGATATACAATGGCCTGCATCGTAACTACGACAGTTCCTAATTCTCTATTTGATGAAACATTCTTAGCATGATATAAATAGAACATCAACGTTGGTGATAATGACTGATTATCAGTCATATAGGAATCATCACCTGTATAATATGCCTTTTCACCATTTTCGGATAAGAACTTAGTCGTTCCATGACTTGTCCATTCCGATGTTTCTGTTTTTAGTGATAATCCCATAATACTATTAGCTTCTTCTTCAGTATTAGCTAATTTAGGAACGTATTTAGAATCTCTTAATATAATATCCTCAGATAAACCATCGGTATTAACACCAGTAATATTAAATATCGTATTACCTTTTGCTAATACATCATTAACCATTGCCAAACGTACAGTTCCCAAAGATGAATATTTTGATGCCGTTAAACTAATTGAGAAATTAATAGCTTGACTACCAATCGCCCACAAATAGAAGTTAGCTGCTGGAGGTGTTGGCTCAACATATTTAGTAGTTAAGAAAGTAAAATCTTCATCAATATAATTTGTGTAAAAACCATCTTCTTTAATGTTATGATTGAAATTATGTAATCCAAGTACACTAGTACTTCCATTTAATACATCTTCTTCACCAGCTGCATCTCCAGAATTATATTTGGAATCATATATTCCATAAACAATAACTCCATTAGCATATTTTTGGTACATTCCTAAGAAGGTCATACCATAAACTACACCATATGAAGTTGCAGCTTCATCAGTTGTAACATTTAATACTTGATCAACACGCATATATAAACGATTATCAACATTCTTTACAACCTTAAAATTGTCAGCATCAATTCTAACTTCAGCTTTCGTCTCTACCCCATTGATATCTACTAAGCTTTCAAAACGTGATAACATATTAGCATTTTCATTTAATAATAAATCTGAATTATTCTTTACCTTTAACACTTTTATTCTGTTTAAAGAATATTTCTTATCAGAATAGAAGTTAGCTGTATCAATTGTACCAGTAAATTCAAGTGAAGAATTATCGATTATTGCCGTATCAGTTCTTTGAATAGATACTGCTGTATTAGGATTATCTCTTGTACCTAATTTTCTAATTAGAATATTAGATTCTCCAGCTGAAGATGAAGCATTTCCTGAACCAAATATACTTCCTGATATTTTAAATGTTTTATCTTCATATCCAGTTCCATCTATTACGATATCAATTCCCTTAGTAACACTTATAGCATCATAATCTAGTATTACAGATCCTTCTTCATTGGAATCTCCTCCACCAAAGATAGTTCCTCCAATAGAGATATCTGAGACATCTGGTAGATTGGTTATACCAACAGCATTAACACCGATATTAACCTTTGTTTCGCCATATACTGAAGATCTATTACATCCACCATAAACATTTTTACCGATGGTAGCTCCAACTATATCTACCTTTGCAGTTACTGGTGTACCATTTTCACTTCCAACAGCACCACGGTTTCCTCCACCAAATACTGACTTTTCGATATTGGTATTTTCGCCAATATATACATGGGTATCTCCAAGAAGGGCTGCATTGTTTCCACCACCATAAATACTATCTTTTATCTCAACATTCTTAACTCTAATATTAGATATTCCATTAGTGGTAGCACGGTTTCCTCCACCGAAAATATTATTATATGTCCCATAATTCAAAGATATATTAGTATCAATGGTATCTCCACCTAAGTTATTACCACCATACAAATCTCCAATTGAAATAGTACCACTAGTTCCACTTGTTACTATTGTACTCTTAGTAACTTCTCCTTTTTGATTAGAACCACCATAGACACTACCTATATTACCATTTAATAGTGAGATATTAGTATTGGTAACACCAGCATTGTTTCCACCACCAAATACATAAGTAATATCACCTTTATTAATAGTAATATTGGAATTAGCTGTTAAACCATTAGCATTATTTCCACCATAAATACTATATACATATTTATCACTATTACTATTGATATATGATACTGGAATATTTCCTCCAGCATTACTTCCACCATAGATATTAACACCTTTAGTTCCCTTTACTTCTTCACCATTATAAGAAATACCAGTATTAACAATATTAGTAGATGTAGTTACATTGGCATTTTCTCCTCCACCATATACTTCTTTAGTTGTTCCACCTTCTAAGTTTACATGAGTAATCTCTGATGAGGCTTGATATCCACCACCATAAATAGTGTTTAAAACATCTCCACTTTTGATAGTTACATTGGTATCCTTAGCAGTTCCACCAAGATTATTACCGCCATAAACATTATTAACACTTCCACCGGTAATAATAATATTAGTTTTGGTAACTGTACCAGCTTGATTAGAACCACCAAAGATACTATTTAATACTGTACTTCCTTCTTGATAGATAGTACTAGTATTCATACCTATTCGGTTTCCACCACCATAGACATTACCAATAACACCACCTTTTAAGTAAACATCAATCGTACTAATAGGTATTCCGGAATAGTCATTGGCTCCATATACATTACCAATATTTCCACCATTAATTTGGACATTTATTGGTCCATTTACTTTTGGGGTTATATTATTCATTCCTCTTCCGCCACCATAGACAGAATCATTTATAATTCCTTTGTTAACTATTATGTTAATACCATCATTACTTTTAGTAGTTGAAGAATTAGTGGTCCCATTTACCATTCCATAAGCACTTCCACCATACAGAGAACCACTTATTTCAGGAATAGTATCAAGAGATGAATTTCCTACTGTAATATTTATTTTATTTCTAACATACGTACCAAGATTAGCAGTACTCGAGCCAGTATATCCTCCTTGGCCACCACCATAGATATCACTTAAGACTTTTCCACCATTAATATTGATATTAACATTTCCATAAACAACACCAGTTGTATTTGCTCCACCATAGATAGAACCTTCTATAATACCAGAATTCATAGTTATATTTACATTAGACGTATAACTTGCTTGTCCCGAATCGTTTTTATTGGCTCCACCATAAACATTTCCTTTAACAGTTCCACCATTGATTAAAATATTAGCATTAGTCGTAGTATTATAACCAGTTCCTAAACCACCATAGTTACCACCACCATAAATATTTCCATTTACGATAGCATTTCCATCTAAGATAATGTTTGCTCCCATGGTTGTACCAATATTTTTATAATTGCTAGTAGAAAAATAGTTTCTACCATTTCCTACACCAAAAATACTTCCAGCTTCAGCATCATATAAGGTATCACTTTTTGTACCTATAATGGCATTCCCACCAATATAGATATAGGTTTTTCCATCAAGTTTTCCTTCACCATTTGAACCAGTATTTCCATTACTTCCACCAAAAACAGAATAATTTATAGTTCCCCCAGTCATTTGGATAATACGATTACCATAGGTCTCCGTCCTTCCAGCTCCACCATATACTGCATCTATACTTCCACCTTTAATATACATCATGACGTCATTATAAACATTTTGAGAAGCATCAGTTAATGGTCCACCTATAAGATTATAAATAGATCCACCTTCTACTATAATTTCCTTAGCAGCATAAGTCTTTCCACCACTTCTGCCACCAACGTAGATTCCATAAGAATAATAATCACTAACACTAGATCCAGGTCTGCTTGACCCAAAGTCTCCGCTCTTTACAGTTAAACGAAATGCAGACATGATATGTTGATAACTATTGTTTGGATTTATATTATTTCCCCATGATCCAGAAGCACAAAAATAAACATCTAGGTTATTATTGTTATTAGTTACTCTATCATAGTCGTTCCCATAAATACCATATACTTCTAAATTTTTATTTGCAGTGTTGCTTCCTCCAGATAATGATAATATATTATAATATCCCGATTCAATTATTACTCTATACCTTTGAAATGTCTCAGAAGTATTTGCCGAAACGTAAGCTGTTGTTGTCTTAGTAGAGCCGACTTGTCTAAGCCCTCTACCCATTTTTACATTTTTACTATTTCCATATATAACACCACTAGTTGATGAACCAGGAACACTTGTAGAATTAGAGCTACCTGTTTGACTAAGATTTATATTTTCAATTGTCGTTTCATTATTAATTTGTATACCATTATGCTGAATATTAACATTATAAGTTATTCCATTATATTGACTAGTTAGAGTTGCTGGCTTATCAGATGATAAAGATACAGAACTAGTTAATGTAATTCCTTTATTGAGAACAATAATATTTGTATCTCTTGTAACCAAATAATAATATTTTTTATTTTCATCATAATTGTTTGGTCGACCTAATTCATCATAATACTGAATTAGTTTATAATAGGTACATCCAGTTGCTGCAGAGCATGTTCCAGATGTTAAATATTTTCCATTAGCATCATAATAACCAACAATACTATTGTTTTGTGAAATAGTTACCCTTTCAAAGAAAGTACTCATATTATCTTCTTCATTAAAAGAGATACGTTCTTTCTCTTTTATATTTTCACTACAATATGGTAAAGTGATCCTCTCTTCAACAAATGTTGATCCAGACCAAACATAATAAGTGACACCATTTTGATAAGAATTTCCGCTCTCATTCATATAATAAGTACATCCAAAAAGGCTTGAACAACGATTTCCACTAACATCATTATTAGATTCGTCAAATGCACCTGTAGGATAATTAGAACGCCACGATAAACTATATTGTCTATAGAATTTATCCATATTAATATCAGCATAATCATTCGCACATTCTTCGACTGTTTCCACATACTTTTCAGTTTTACCTATTTCATACATCTTTGGGGACAAAAGATTATTGTAAGTAGAATTCGATAAAGATTCACCTGAAAACACCACAGAAGCATTAACCCACTTAGCATTAAAAGAAATAACTATTTCATTTGGAGTATTACCACTATAAGTTACAGGAATTTTAGCAAATCTCCTATATAGTTCCTTATCATGTCTTATAATTACATTAGGATATGCTGTCGCCCAACCATTAAATCCTGTACTCATAGGTCTTGCTGTAAAGATATTATCTGGAAGTTCTATTTCAACATAATCATCACTCTTGTCATCAGGTGTTCCCGCATTATTAACAGGATATGTCTTATAATAAACAAACTTTGTCTCTTGTTCATCATTTCTTAATGATACTTTTCCAGTTAATGCTTCACCATTTTTAGTACTACTACTATCATAAGTAATTTGCATCTTTACTAGATTAGCATCTGTATAAAATCCTTTATCTTTTAATGAAGGCAAAACATATTTAGAATCATATGTATAATTAAGACCCTTATAATAGTTATAATCAGCTTCTAGATCATTAACATATACCGTATCTCCTTCTTTACCACTATCATGAAGTTCAATAGTAGAACTTTCTGCAAGTAAAGACATTTGCTTAAATTGGATTGAAGGTTCATTTCTAACTAAAACATAATTATCTTCATCTAATTCCCAAAAGTAATCATCAGTCTTATTTTGATTTAAGATATCTAAGAATTTATTATTATCAGCATTCTTTATTTCAACATTACTATTTAATTCTTTATTTCCCTTAACAAGTAAATTATCAAGTAAACTTTTATCATCAACGTAACCAAGATTATAAGAGTTTACTTCTCCTTTAATATCATTATCAAGATACATATATGAAATATTAGATTCATTTATCTTTCCTGCAAGTCCACCAACATTCATACTTTCATTGGTATTAGTTAATTCAATAG
>CAMXBB010000085.1 GCA_947179265.1 uncultured Bacillota bacterium | reverse complement strand
AAAAAAATACTCATAAGAGTATTTTTGTATTTATTGGCCTTTATTTTCTTTTTTCAACTTTTTACCTATAGCAAATGGTTGTTCAGTTAAGGAAGTTAAACCATCTGGAAGAACAACACCTTCAAGTCTATCTTGTCCAACAAAAGCATCCCCTTCAATTTTTTCTAAACCTGATTTAGATAAATTAGCAAGATCTTCTTCTGTCAATTCTGATTGAGCTATTGAAGCTCCCTTATTTTTCTTATGTTCAGCAATTTCTTGTTCATGTTTCTTTATAAAGTCTGCTAGTAAGTTTTCCAATATTGCTTCATCGATATGTTCCAAATTATTTTCTATTCTGTAATTGATAACCATATCAATAAACTCGCGAACATAAGGAACTCTTATATCACCTAAATGGTTAACATCTTGCTCAGCTGAAGTATAAAATTGAATTACACTTCCAGGATAATATACATCAGCTAAAATAATTGCACATCCATTCATTAATAATGATACCAAGCTATTAGGTGTATCATCATCATAAGATTCACGCGCTTGACTTTTAGCAACAATAATTAATGGTTTGTTTGTATAATTTTGAAAATAACCACCATGTATATCGAAATATCTAGTAAAATTATATGTTACTTTCATTGATACATATGGTTCTCCCTCATATGTGGACATTAATCTTGTTAGAACTTTTTTTATAGATTCATCATTAAACTTAGAAAAAAATACTGCTTTTTGTGCATAATTTCTAATTCTTTCATCATAAGCCCTCATTTCAGCATCAAAAGTTTCAATACTTGCTTGTTTAGCTTCCTTCATTTTTCTAATTCTATCATATATTTGCATAATTATTCTCCTTCATAGATGGCTATTATATCATATTCTAATATAGAAAAGAAAAGTTTTTTAACTTCTATTAGTTGAATTTAAAGATAAATATCTTTCTCTAGTCATTACATACGAGTAATCTTCAGTTAATTCATCGAGAAACGTATACTGAACCAATTTGGTATTTTCTTGTCTTTTAAATCCTAATCTTTCCATAATCTTCCATGAAGCTGGATTAGAGATTGCTGCTCCAGTTATTATTTCATCAATTTCACATTCTAAAAACATAAAATCTATCATGGCTTTTGCGGCTTCTGTTCCATAACCTTTTCCTTGAAATTTTGGATCTATAATCCAACCTACACCACGAATATTGGGATCACTTAACTCTTCGTCCTCATCATGGGCTTCATGACAAGACAATCTTCCAATGCACTCGCCTGTATCCTTTAAAAAGATACTCCATCTAAAGATATTATCATCATTGGCATGCTTCATATCGTCTTCATAAAAAATTTTTTGTTTATCCCAATCTCCAAGCTTTTCTCTAAATTTGGGTGGAACAGTTAAAAAATACCTATTAACATCAGGGAGCATTAATATTTCCCATAATCTTTTTTGCTCAACCATCGTTTGTGCTTTTAATATCAGCCTATCTGTTTCTATTGTCTTACTTCCTAAAAATTTCATTATTTGCTCATCCTTTCATTAATACAATGTTTTACTTATAGCTTTATAATCATCTCTTATATAATCCTTGTATTCCAAATAGTGATTTTCAATTGATTCACGGACATCAATCCAATAGTAATTCGTCATCATATTATCAAACTCATCTAGTTCTGTTTTTTCAAGCACACCACCTAATGACAAAATTGTTTTATTAGAACCTATATTATCAACTGTACACTCCAGTAACACTTGCTTTTCTCCTAACTTTTGTTCCTCTAATAGAGCTAAATATAATGCTATTTTGGCATAACCTTTGCTTCTTTCTGTAGGTCTAATGCCATAACCAATATGAGATGCCCAAGTTTTTAATCTTTCATCACTTATATTATATCTGACATTAATCATTCCAACTATTCTATTATCACTTTCTCTTACCACAAAAAAGGTTTTTGATTGACATCTGTTTATGCGATTTAAATATTCTATATCTTTTCGTCTTTCAAGCTCTAATAACCACTCTTCATAAGTTATTTCATCCAAGCAATCATCCATACCACCAGTACCATTAAATTCAGAATTGTATTTAGCGTTCTCTTCTAGATAATCTAGTGCCTCCTGTTTTCTAGTAATCGTAGGTATTTCCAAAAATAATTTATCCATAATTAAACTTTTACCATTATCACTTTCTAAAAATCTATGCTTCTTTCAGTAATCATATTTCCTTCCTTGTAATATTCTAAATGCGCTTTTTGACGTTTTATATCTATTTCATAATAAACTCCTAACTCATAACCACATACATGTTCTGGGAAACATTTACCATCAGCAGACCAAACATTATCAAATGATTTTTTTGTTAAAAGTTGGAGTCTTCTCTTATCAGTTAATTTATCCTTTATTTTAGCGTTCGACTTTTTCATCTCTATACAGATTAAATTATCCTTATTAATATTTTCTCCTCTACTATGAACTATAATATCACAGGTGATAGGAATTACTATAAGAGTGGCATCATCATAAACGGTTTTTAATTTACCATCAAAATTTCTGTTATATTCCGTATCAACATAATATCCATTTATACTATTTTTTTTAATAAGATCTGTTAAAGTTATTGCAATTGGTGTATACCAGCTTCTTTCAGATACACCTGATAATATAAAATTTTTATGTTGACTCAAGAAAATATCACTAGTTTTTTCCACAATCTCTATTAATTTGTCTAAATCACTCATACTTAATCTCCCTTACAAAAAAATCTAACATAACCTAAAAATTATATATAATAGATCCATTTACAGCATCTCTATCGTCAATTAATACTTTTACTTTAAGAGACTTTAATTTGATATCAAAATGCTCTCTACTATTCATATAAGTGGTCTCATTTTCTAAATCATTAAAACTTAAATAAAAGTATAAAGAGGTATCACTTATCTTTTCTACTAAACACTCTACAGGCCATATTAAAGCAGGTTCATTATTTTCTGAAAAGCAATATTCATTGAAATCAATTTTTCTTTTTTGACCTATCTTAATGTTATTGATATCCTTCCAATTATATAATAAATAAACTTTTAAACAATACTTACCTGATTTATCAGTAACCAGCAAATCGCATTTATTTAGTTCAATTTTACTGATACCAATATCTTTATCATTAAGAGTCATACTATTTTTACTTATATTCATATCTTCCTCTTATCTACTTTACAACAATTACTAAGTGGACACTCACTACATCTTTTACTATTACAAAATGAACTTCCAAGTTCCCATAAATATTTATCAACGTCACTAGGATTAATATCTAAATCCTTACTAATTCTAACATAGGTATCCGAAAGTTCCTTAATAGTTCGATTACCAATTTGCTTATCAGCAATAATTCCTGTTAGAAAACTAATTTCTATATCATGTCGATCAATAGGTATACTATCTACATTTTCATTAAAATTACATACTTTAGTATCAGTTATTATTCTGATTAATAATCCACCTGTCTTTTGACCATATCCTTTAATACCACGAATAAATGATTCTAACTTTTCAAAACTATTGATATCTTTCAAGTAATCTAAAATATTATCATAACAACTTAGTTCTTTTGATAATTCCAACCATTTGCTTACAGCAATGTTCGGATACCTAGGATGAATATTATTTATGATAATATTTTTTAGTTCTTCAATTTCCATATTAATAACATACTTAGGATCAAATATCTTAGGATTTTTTTCATAAGTATTTGCTAAGTTTTTATGATATATTTTTGAACGCATTCCGTAGTCTAATAAACAAGAGTAAAACATATAAAGAAAATACTCATTGGATTTATATAAAATGTTTTTAGGATACTCTACACTAGCTATCTCGTCTATTGATTTAAAATAATCATCCAATACTTTGACAACTTTTGCACATTGATGATAATCTATAAACTTTTCTTCTGTCATTTCAATCTATACTACTTTCTCATTTTTCTTTAAAGAATTCTTCTATTATCTTTAATAAGTTTTCTTTGTTTTCTTCAAATTGTCTTTTTCTATGAGCATTAGCTCCTGAGGGATGAGGAAATCCTAATAAACACTGTTCTTTCCTTATAAGTTTCTCGGAAATCATCATCTCTAATACCTCTTCCACAGCTTTTCCTAATGGGATAATCAATACATTAGGTAACTTTGCAACCTCTTTATAGAAATACTCTCTTATATATGATTCCAATATCTCACTATCCAATATCTTAGGATTTGATCCAGTATAGTTCTTACCACTAATAAAAACAGGATAAGGAATCATTGAAGTTGTATGCAGTAATTCATCTTGACTTTCAAATAACTCTGAACATGAAGAGATATGAAGTCTTTCATTTAAATTTAATTCGTCTAACATCGAAATTAAATTTTTCCTCATACTACCAGCAAAACGGGAATTTCTTTTGCATTCTCTTTTTATTACCTCATGATTAAGCCCTTCTTTCAATCCATCATGAGCAGTCTTATAAGCTATACAAGTTTGTGTCCATCCAGGAGTTATTCCTACTATGAAGACTTTAGCATTACCATTAACTATTTCATTATGAGGAGCATAAAAAATCTTCATATTCTTATTGCTATATAACTCAAATTTGGCATTTAATATATCTTTTTTCTCAAAACTAGTTAACGCATCAATTTCATTACAATATTTATCGAACATAAAACTTCCACTTCTCTCATTCTGTATTCTTAATAGCTAACTCCCTTTTTCGGTCTTGAGGATAAAAGGGAAATTTCATAATCATCAAGAATTCTCTCTATTATATTATTTAACTCAGCACACAAATCCTTATCATTCCCATCAATTTCATTATAGTAAGCAGATAGTATCACTAATAATAAAGAAGCTCTTTCTTGTGAAGGAATTATGCCTTGCATAATATCATAATACTCTGGCAATGAATGATTACGTCTTGCTATACGGAGTTTACCTTCTGTTAGTTTATCTAATCTATGAGCAAAGTTAGTAGCAGTTGCTCCATTAGATACCTCATCTGCTTCTAAAGTGTTAAATAATTCTTCAATTCCTCGACCTTCATTTTCTAAAAATTCCTTACTGGTATCTAAACGATAATATTCAATATCATCTCCGATTTTAAAAGTTTCCATAATTGGTATCTTTTTTTGTAAGAATCCTGCGCTAACAACAAGATTTCCCTCATCATCAAATCCTATATCGCTAACGGATAAATGTCCAGTCTCATGAGCAATAATTTGATGAAGTACTAAATATAATTGGAAATTTAATTTAGTTGCAGTAAAAAAGCAACTTGGTAAATTAAAATTAATGCGATTACTAAACGCCTCATAAGATGCTGAAGACTCCTCTAAAGAACAATCACTACATTTAACAATCAAGTTATCTAAACTATTTAACATATTTAAAGAAGAAAACCCTAACTTGTTATTCTTTTCCAAATATTTCTTAGCAACATAATCTATTGATTCCTTTATACCACCTATAAGATCTGAAAAGGGATTTAAATGTTTAACTAATTGCATATGCATATCATCTGAAACAGGAGTAAGCCCCATTTCACTTTCAATAAAAAAATGTAACTCACGATTAAAAACATCTGTACCCACCAATATTTCTTGATCTTCAAAATCTATCGAATATAACTCAACTATTTTTTTACTCATAACATAAAACCTCCTATATTGGAGCAAAAATGACCAACAAATTTCTTTAATTTACATCATAATGAAATTTTGCTTGTGCATATCTTCTATCATCACACTCTTCATCTTCATATATTAGTTTACCACCCATATGTTCATAAAACTTACGAGCATTCGTATTATACTTATTACAGGATATAAAAAATCTATCATATCCATTTTCTTTAATTTTATTGTATCCAATAGAAAATAGCTTTTTACCAATACCTAATCCTTGAAAATCCCTTCTTAAATATAGTAAACCGATTTCTTGCTCATAATCTTTATAACCCCTTACAGTTGCTCCTGCATCCATATAACCTACTAATTCATCGCCACTTTCAACGACATATAAAGCTATATCATCATTATCAATAATTTTTTCGAATGTCTTTTCTGATTTATCAAAATCAAGATTATCAATTATTTCATCTTCATAGATTCCACGATAAGTTTCATCCCATACTCTTTGCTTTAAAATTGCTAGATTTTTAATATCATCTTTAGTTGCTAATCTAATTACATAATTCATTATCCACTACCTCTCTTATATTGATAGAAAG
>CAMXBB010000084.1 GCA_947179265.1 uncultured Bacillota bacterium | reverse complement strand
ATTATCTAATATCGCATAGTTATAGATTATTTCGCCATCCTTTAATTCTTTTGTTCCAATATTATTCTTTATAATATTTACTAAGGTATGTTGATTTATAAAATTAACATTTATATCATTAAAGAATTCACTATTTTCTAATCTCTCATCAAGATTCAATTCATATATCTTGTTATCTTCAATACTAAACTTCTTTGTTGTTTCCTTAGTAGTATAATATCCAAGCATAATTCCTTCATTTATATCAGCATCTATTAAATAACGATTATCACCACTAATTGCTTCAATAGCTATCTTTTTTTCATTTTTTAGGACGCTTTCCAACATATCCTGATATGATACTACATCTTTTATAGGTTCCGTAGTACTTGTCTTGTTACTTGTCTTATCACTTCTATCCTCATCATGATAACCACTAGATGCTACTATGATAAAAATAAAGATTAAGAAAAGATATATCAATAGTTTTACAAGACTTTTAAAACCAGGAACATTCCGATAATTACGTACAAAAACATCCCAATAGTTTTCCATCTCCACCTTTTCTTCATTATCTTGTAGTTTAGTTATATCTTCCTTTTTATTCTTTTTCTTCATAACTATCAACCCTTTTACCTAATAGATTTTCTTTTTTATATCCATTAAAGAAATCTTTTACAGTCATAACTTTTTTACCAAAAGGTTTTATCTCTTTTACTAATACTTTGCCATCACTAGCATTGATAGCAAAATAATCTTTACCGACTTCGGAAATAATACCAACTTCTCCTTTTGCTTCACTTCCAACTTCAGCAGTTAATACTTTCCATTCTTCGCCATCTATTCTAATGTTTGCTGTTGGCGTCGGATTTAATCCTCTAATCTTATTAACAACTTCTTTTCTGGTCTTACTAAAATCTATTCGTTCATCACTTCTTTTTAGTAATCCTACATAAGTTGCTTGTTCATCGTCTTGTTTCAAAGAAAAGTTAGTTTCATCAATGATACTAGGAAGTGTATCCATTAGAAGTTCAGCACCTAACTTGCTTAGTTTTTCTGATAAAGTTCCATAGGTATCATTATCTTCAATCTTTATACTACGAGCATTGATGATATTCCCCGTATCTAGAGTTTCCTCCATATACATGATAGTAATACCTGTTTCCTCTTCACCATCGATTATTGCTTGACTGATTGGCGATGCTCCACGATATTTAGGAAGTAAAGATGCATGAACATTAATACACCCTAAAACTGGTAAATCTAGAACTTCTTTAGGAACTATTTGCCCATATGCACAAGTAATAATAATATCTGGATCAGCATCAACTATTCTTTGATAATCAGATTTTAACTTAGTAGGTTTAAATACTGGGATATTGTTTCTTGTTGCAACCTCGCTAATTGGTGATGGTGTTAAAACTCTTTTTCTACCAACATAAGCATCTTCCTTAGTTACTACTAATACTACATTATACGAACCTATTAAACTCTCTAAAACTGGTACTGAAAATTCAGGAGTTCCCATAAATACAATTCTTAAATCTTTCATGTCATTCACCTACCACCTATTATAGGCTTTTTTAAAAGAAAAAACAATCAGTTATGATTGTTTCTCTTTTTCTTCCTTACATCTATTATCTAATGCTTCAAATAATTTATTTACTTCGTCTAATGTCTTAAGTCTAGCACCTGAAGCAAACTTATGACCACCACCATTAAACTTTTCTGCAACATCATTGATTACGATATTTCTACTTCTAATGTTAATCTTATAAAGATTAGTTTTATCATCATATGAAGAAAAAGCCCATGCCTTAAGTTCCTTGATAAAATTAAGGTCATTTACAAGATTAGATGGTGTCGAATTATCAACTTCGAACTTTTTTATAATATCATTAGTAATATTAATATAACCAAATCCATTTGGAGTTATCGTTATATTATCAATAATGTATGCTTCAAATCTTCGCTCATTTATAGGTCGATCATAGATATTAGTATATACTTCCATAATATCAAATGGATAATCATGCATCAATTTGCTTACAAGAGCAAATGTCTCTGATGTTGTATATGAAAGTAAGAATCTATCAGAATCACTTACTATACCAGCATAAAGAATCGCTGCTATCTCTGAATCAATTTTTATCTTATTCTTAAATATAAATTCTAATATCAATTGACAAGTACTAGAAGACGATTCATCGACCAATTCTAAATCACATACAATTTCATCACAAGGATGATGATCAATCTTAATTGTACAAGCATATCTATCCTTATAAGCACCATCAACACGATCAAATTTTGGAACATCAGTTATTATGAGTAGAGCATTATTTAAAGTCGACTCGTCCACTTTATCTAATGTACCTATATATCTAAATCTAGAGACACTCGTTCCAACAGCATATACCTTTTTATTAGGAAAGATATTCTCTATTATTTTTTTTAATGCTATTTGACTTGCTATAGCATCAGGATCTGGACCTACATGTCTAGCTATTACAATTTCGTCATATTCTTTAATCTTTTTATATATTTTTTTATATATTGAATTCATGTAACCCCATCCTTTTTATAATGTATTACTTGTTTATTATCTCATAAGTATCTAATGCTATCATTAATTCCTCATTAGTTGGAATTACATATACAGGGATTTTACTATCTTCAGTAGAAATCTTTCTTAATTCTCCTCTAAAGTTATTAACGCTTTCATCAAGTTTAACTCCTAGAGACTCAATATATTGTAAGATTCCTTTACGAGTATCAGCACTATTCTCACCTAAACCAGCTGTTAAAACAATCACATCAGCGCCATTTAACTCATTATTATACATAGCAATATAATTAGCAACCTTCTTACAGAAGATATTTTGAGCAATCACACATCTTTCATTACCAGCAGCAATTCCATCCTCAATATCACGAGAATCTCCACTAATACCACTTACACCTAAAAGACCACTTTTCTTATTTAAATCATTAACAACTTCTTCGCAAGTCTTTCCTTCTTTTTTCATAACATATGGAATGATTGATGCATCAACATCTCCTGAACGAGTTCCCATCATGATACCAGCAAGTGGTGTAAATCCCATTGAAGTATCTACAACTTTACCAGCATTGATAGCACAAATACTTGCACCACTACCAATATGACAAGATATAATTTTTAGATCATCTCTACCTAAAAGTTCACTTGTTTTCTTAGCAATATATCTATGACTTGTTCCATGGAATCCATATTTTCTTACAGCATATTTTGTATACCATTCATATGGAACTGGATATAAGAATTCCTCGATATCCATTGTTTGATGGAATGCAGTATCAAATACTACTACCATTGGAGTATCTGGCATTGATTGTCTAAATGCTTTAATACATGCTACCATTGGAGGATTATGTAATGGAGCTAAATCAGTTACACTTTCAAGTTCTTCGATTACTTCATCAGTTATTAAAACGCTCTTGTTAAATTTACTTCCTCCATGAACTATACGATGTCCAACACCATCGATTTCATCTAATGATGAGATAATATTGTTATCAAATAATTCTTTTTTTAGACACTCTACAGCATCCATATGGTTTTTAAGTTCTACTTCATGTTTAACTTTTTCACCATTTATCTTAATATTATAGAAACTTCCTTCAAGTCCAATCTTTTCAAAGTATCCACTTATAAGTTCCTTTTCTTCAGGTAATTCAATAGCATTAAACTTTAAAGATGAACTACCACCATTTACTGTTAAAATTTTCATATTTCCTTTTCACCTCGAAAGTATTATATCAAAAAAAAGGATACCCTTCTATCCCTTTTTTAATTTGATTTCTGTCTTTACGGCTTTTAATCCTAAATCACTTCTATTGTGTTCAACTTTATGCTCGTTTATACCGATATTAAATCCATAAACATTATTATATTCTTCGCGAACCTTTTCATATTCACTACGTTCTTTCATGATACAACTTTTATTCATCATATAGAAAAATCACCCATTTATATTATGGATGATTAGTTACAATTATATACACTTCCTAAATTACTTACAACACTATTGATTAAAGCTTCATAAGAAGTAACATCTTGCGTATTATTAATTACAGCATATACATTAGTTAAATCACTTTGGTAATTAGAAACTAGTGTTGAATCATAATTTTCCATATCAACATTAATTTGAAGAGAAAAATCACTCTCTGTTCCCGTAATATTGGTTGTAATACCATTAATATTTATATTTGTAAGATTTTGTGCTGATGAATAAATATAATCTACCGCTGATAAAGCTTGATATCCAATTGTTAGATTAGTTATGGAATTAGTTGCATCGCTTATTGTAAAAGTATATGAACTATTTCCATTTGGCATGCTTGCTACACAAGATACAGTGTGAGTGGTATTTACTGGTTCCGTAGTTGTTCCTTGGGGATTCGGAGTTGGTGTTGGTGAAGGGATATCCTCCTCTAAAAGATGTTGATTAGCCATTCCAAATAAACCAATTCCTGCAAATACGACAATTGCTATAATCCATACTACAATCAACTTAGTATTCATATCATTCACCTACTATATCAATTATAGTATTTTTTAATATCATTTACAAGATATTATTAAATTCTTCTAAGACTTTATCTTCGACCTTAATTACTTCTTCTGTTTCAACAGCTTTCTTTATTAAACTATTATAATCAAATAAATTTTCATATTCTAAAGCAGCATTTATATCAGGATTGATTACTGGATGTTCAGGAACAAAGATTGTACAACAATCCTCAAATGGTTGAATAGATGTCTCATAGGTTTCTATTTTTCTAGCAATATCGATTATCTCAATTTTATCTAAGCAAGCTACGGGACGAATAACTGGAATATTAACTACAGAATTGATAACATTCATACTCGTTAATGTTTGACTTGCTACTTGACCTATCGATTCACCATTTATCAACACTTTACAATTATTCTTCTTAGCAATACTTTCAGATATACGATACATCATGCGACGCATTATCGTTATCAAATATTCATGAGGGCATTCCTTTAAAATGGTTTCTTGAATCTCGGTAAAATTGATAACATGTAATTTTACATAACTAGAATATTTAGATAATTCACGCGCTAAAGATATAACTTTATTCTTAGCCGCCTCACTAGTATGAGGAGGACTTTCAAAATAAAGTGCTTCGATTCTTACTCCTCTTTTTAAAGCAAGATAACCAGCTACTGGAGAATCAATACCTCCACTCAACATTAGAAGTCCTTTACCTAAAGAACCAACAGGATATCCGCCAATTCCTTTAACTCTCTCAAAATAGATATAACTCTTATTCTTTCTTATCTCAACATGAATCGTTAATTCCGGATTATGAACATCAACAACTACATTATTGAAATTTTTTAACACTACTCCACCTAAAATACGACTTACTTCCATAGAATCAGGAGTATAACTCTTATCACTTCTTTTAGTTTCAACTTTAAATGATGAAAATTCTTTGTCCTTAAGCAATTCTACTACACGAGATTTTATGTTATCTAAAATATTGTCATCTGTTTCATATCCAATCAATATCTCATGAATCCCAAATACCATTTGTAACTTTTTCATAATAGTATCATAATTATCATCTGTGCTTTCAATAAACATACGCCCTTTATCATAAGTTATATTGGCTTTTAATCCTGCTAAAGATACTTTAATATTTTCTTTTAAGGTACTTAAGAAATAATTGATATTATCCTTTTTAGTAGTTAATTCTCCATATTTTATAATAATAATTTTTTTCATCATTTCACCTCGCTCTTATATTATCACATCGACTTAAAAAAAATAATACCTAAGTATTATTTTTAATGTGTTTGAATAGTTTTATTGACAATTGCTCTAGCAGCATCAGCAGTAAATGGCTTTTGAAGCATATCAACAGCTCCTAAAGATATAACCTTTTCGATGCTTTCTGCAGAATCTTCACCCGATATAACTGATACAGGAACCTTATCCATAAGATTATTACTGCGCATATATTCTAATACAGCATACCCATCTGTATTTGGCATATTTAAATCAATAAAAGCCCCTAATAGATTATCATTCTTATACTTTTCGATTAAATCAATTGCTTCATTACCATCTTTAGCAACCAAGATTTCGAAATCATCACCTAATGACTTCTTAAAAAAGTTACATATGATGTTTGAATCATCTGCAATTAATAGTTTTGAAGATGTACTTGATACACTAGAAATAAAGGTAGTATCAGCAATCAATAATAGTTTTATATTATCTACAATCGTTAGAACAACTAATTTTTCTAATCCATCTTTAGTTTTATAAACCTTTTTAAAACTATCTTCATTTTTTATATATGTGAATAC
>CAMXBB010000083.1 GCA_947179265.1 uncultured Bacillota bacterium | reverse complement strand
ATATATGTTGTTTCTTTTTGATAGAATATACTTTATAATTAATAATAATTGTATTAAAATACTAAATTAATTTGAAGGGGATTAAATATGAATGTATTAGAATATTTAAAATTTTTAAAGGATCAATTATTTGGCGTTAATAAAACTTCTTCAGAAACTATTGAACAACCACAAGAAACACGCATTGAGATTATCATTGAAAATAGTTCTGGACAATTTGAGAATGAGGAAGAAATAATTATGCAAGGTGGGAGAGAATTATTTGCTAATGGATTTGCAACTTCTCTTGAAGATGGCGCCATTACAACAGCAACAATGATGCGTGGTTTAAGATATTTAGGAAAAGAACCACAAGAAGATGGTTCAATAAAACTCCTTTTTAGAGATAATGCTTTAACGAATGATAAACCTAAAACTTTATAGTTAGATACAAAAAGCACAATTATTATTTATTGTGCTTTTTTTCTTCATCTGTATTTTGTTTGGAATATATTTCTCTATAGTTTGTACAATATAGACCTTTTTGTTGTTTAACTCCATATTCATCAATAGTCCCAGGGCCAATAGTTAGTTTAGCGCCTCTTCTTGAGAAATCGGTTAAAACTTGTGACATATATGCTAGATGAGGTCCATTTAGTTGAAGTAAATCTCCTAGTTCATTGACGTTATCATCTAGATTCATTAGAAAAGCCATGTCTCCTAGAAAGAAAGTTCCTAATTCTTCATCTTCAATTAATCCTAACTCATTCATTTTACTATTGTATTCTTCATCAGTAAGTAATTTCATTTAACATCTCTTTTCTTTATATATGAATAAACAAACAATATTGCTATTATTCGTTAGTTAAGAAGAAATTTTCAAATTTTGTTTTTACTAATAGTTCTATTTCTTGATAAACATTTATGACTCATGTTTACTAGGAACCATCTGTTTAGTTAATCTTTTATCAAAACTATCACTTTTTTGCTTTTCAGAATTTAATTGTGTAGACAAAATCTTTTCTAATTCTTTTAAGCATTCATATCCTTCACAACTATATTGAACTACTCTGTGAAAAGGTTCTTTATACCCTCCTTCACGTTGCAGAATGGTTATTTTAGCTGTACTCATTGCACTATTTAAATAACTTATTTCCAAATTAGAACCCGTATGTTGAAGATAGCCTAAAATAGCTTGAAAATTACTTAATTGCAAGTTAGTAATATCAGCATCAGCTAACCAATCATATTTACCATACACATTATGGGTAACAAAAGCAGCATTTATACATCCTTCACGATTTACATTTACTAAAAGGGTTCTTTCCTTAAAAAAAGCATCTGAAATATTACCCATAAAACCTCCTAAAATACAATCTAATCATTTGGCATGTAATAATAGCTTCACAAACCTTATTTTTTATTATATTCTTTATTTCTTTCTATTTTCATTTATGGCGTCTATCACGTTCATTTACTTTTTTATCTACTGGATCAAAAGAAACTTCTTGTCTAATAGCAACTAAATTTCGTAATTCAGCATATAATGTTTGAGTATCCAATCCTAAACTAATACATAATTCGGGATCACGAATCAAAAGCAAATCATTAGCTATTCTTGATTCAATTAATGTCATATACATTGCATAAAAATCAGGCATATAACCTGAATTATTATTATTCTTAAAACTCGTCATTGCTGAGAACACCAAATCATTTTTTTTATCGAACATAATAACCTACTTTTCTAATTTTATAAAATATATAAAATAAAAACTCCAAAAACTTGGAGTATTAATCAATTGGCAGGGGTGGAGAGAATCGAACTCCCATCAAAAGTTTTGGAGACTCCTATGCTACCATTATACCACACCCCTATGTGTGCCTTTCGATAAAAGTATTTTAGCATAAATTCATTTTCGTTTCAATAAAAATATGGTAGAAATTATCTCTCTTTGATATAATAAAAAGCATAAAAGGAAGAGTGATGCATTTATGTTAAAAAAATCTAGTGCTATAGATAGATTATTAAGAGAAAATCCTAATTTATCAGAAAGAAGATTTGGACTTCCTGATATTGGTAAAAGAAGTGATGGAGAATTTTTTAATCCAACTGTACAAAATATTGCTGATGCCATTGATTTTTATGGATATGAAGTAAGAGATGAATTGATAACTACTATTAAAGATATTGATTTAGGTGGTGGAAATCCTGTTGATTTTAGACCTTTCCCTTTATCTATAAGAAGAATGAAAGAATCATTAGATAGTTCTTTACTAAGTAGATATCCTTATACTGAAGGTGATGATAATCTTAGAAAAATCTTACTTGATTATGTTGAAAAGTTGGGGTTTATTAACATTACTCCTTATTCTTATGAAGATATTGATGATAAAGGTTTAAGTGTTCATAATCTAACATTTCTTCCATCTACGTCGATAGCTTTTAATATGATTGTTAATATTATTTCCAAACCAGGAGATGTAATAATTATACCTGGGCCTAATTATGGATTGTTTACGATAAGAGCTGAAAGAGCAGGCGCAGAGGTTGAAATACTTCCACTAAGTGAAGAAGACAATTGGTTAATTAACCCAGATAAATTAGCTAATAAAATTGATGAGATTAATGAATCGTTACAACTTGTTTATAATCGTCGTAAAGGATACGTTCCTAGAGTTGTAGCTTTTCTAAACACTAATCCATCAAATCCTACAGGTAAGGTAATGAGTGAAAAAGATGCTAAATTACTTGAGAGAATTGCTAGTGTATGTAATGAAAGAGGAGTATTTGTTATTGATGATTTAGTATATCGTGATGTTTCTTTTGAAGAAGACAATTTAGCAAAACCTATTTCAACAATTCCAGGATATTTTAGAAATACTATATCATTATTTGGATTATCTAAATGCTATGGAATGGCCGCTTTAAGAGCTGGATTTGTCGTTGCAGATGAGCTTATAATTAGAGAACTTATAAATAGAATTTTCCAAGGAATGGATTCTGCTCCAGACATTGTTGGACAAGCATTGTGTGGTGCATTTAATACTAGTGAAGAACGCGAATTAATCTATAAAGAATACTTTGATGAGCTAAGGGAAATTTATCGTTATAAATATAATCTATTAGTTGCTCTAGTTGATGGTATTGATTGTGTAGAATCTAAATATAAAGAAAAAGTTCTAAACATTATAACCAATAAAATATCTGATGATAATGTAAGAAAAAAAATCTTAAAAGGATTACCATATGTTACTTTTCCTAAGAAGTTAGTTCCAGATGCTGGATTCTTTGCAATACTTGATTTTACTAAGTTAAAAGGTATGAAATATAAGGGAAGTACTATTAATACTGAAAGAGATTTACTAAAATTCTTCTATAAAACAAGTCGTATAAGATTCCTGGTAGGACAATCTATTTCTTGGCCTAATGAAAATGAATTAGTAGGTAGAGTGACTTTTGCCTTAGATGATGATACTTTAATTGATGCTTTAACTAAGATGAATTTATCATTAGAGAAACTTTTACCTGGAGATGAATATATAATTCGTAAAAATTTACTTAAAGATCAAGAACAAATGGCTCATATCAAGGTTGATGGATGGAGAAATGCTTATGATAATATCGTCTCTTCTAAATATCTAAATCAATTAGATTATAAAAGTCAGACTGAAAGATATATTGCTTCTTTCGAAGAATATAAGGATCTAGTGCTAGTAGCAGTTGATGGAGATGAAGTATTAGGGTATTCATGTTTTGATATAAAAAGTGATAAAAAATATGATTCTGAGTTAGTAAGCTTATATATTAAACCAACCCATTTAAATAAAGGAATTGGTTCTGCTTTATTAAAAGAAACTGCCAAAATATTATATGAACAAAATAATAATAATATGATTCTATGGTGTTTTAAAGACAATGAAAATGCTAAGAGATTTTATGAATCATTAGGTGGAAAGATTGTAGAAGAGAAGATTGTTAAAATAGGAGAAGACAACTATGAAGAAGTTTGTTTCTATTTTGATTTAAAGACAATCAATGAAGATATGTTCTAGGAGGAACCATGAAGGAAAAAGAATTTGATCAAAAGATTCAAGAGGAATGTCGTCAAGAATTCCAAAAAATCTTATATTATATTGGAGAATATAATAATGGTAATAGAGAACATGAAGAAGAATTATTAATGATGTTAGCTACATATAAAAAAGACATGAAATCTGCAAGAAAATATCATTTTATTTTCTCTTTGTTAATCTTTTACTTGGATAAATCAATAATGCTAACTAATAATAGTTTAAGAAAAGATAGTGATTATCAATCTCTTATAGGTCATTGTAGAGGAGATATTAAATATTATTTAGAGGTGTCAAAAATTTTAAAAAGATATATATCAGGATGTATCAAAGATGAAAACTATGAACATTTGGATACTTTATTCTTATTAACGGTCAAAATGGGATATATTTTAAATGGTATAAGTGATTATTTCTCTTATATCAAGAATATGGAGCAATATGCAAATACCTTCATTCAATATCGAGTTCCATCTACATATAGGGAACATGGTGAAGAAAATATTCGTGAAATAGAACAAGCTTTAAAGGTATTAGGATTAAGAGAAGAAAATGATGTATAAGAAAATATATATTGAGATAACCAATAATTGTAATCTATCATGTCCTTTTTGTACTCATAATAAGAGAATAAGTGCTTTTATGGACTTAGAATCATATAAAACAATTGTTGATAAAATAAAGGATTATACTAAATATGTTTATCTTCATGTATTAGGAGAACCATTATTGCATCCTAGTATTAATGAAATAATTGAGGTCAATTATGAAAGTGGAATAAATACCAATATTACCACTAATGGTTATTTGATTTCTAAAATTAAAGATAATCACCACATAAGACAAATAAATATTTCACTTCAAAGTTTTAGTGATAGATATAGTTTAACGATGGATGAATATTTAAGTACAATATTTGAAGTTATTGAGAATTTAAAAAGCGATACCTATATTAATCTCAGGTTATGGGTTGATACTCGAGATACAAAGCATATTTTGGATAAAATAAATTCGTATTATAATAAAAAAATATTGTTCAACGATAAAAATGCGAGTATTAAGTTGGAAGATAACGTTTTCTTAACTTTCCATAAAGAGTTTAAATGGCCATCATTAAAAGATGAAAATGTTAACGAATGTGGAACCTGTTATGCTCTAAGAGATCATATAGGAATATTAGTAGATGGTAGTATTGTTCCATGTTGTTTAGATGGAGATGGAATAATTAATCTAGGAAATATTTATAAAGATAGCTTAAAAGATATAATTAGTTCTGATAGATATCAAGAAATGTTACACAGTTTTAAGAATCACCAAAAGATAGAGCCTTTATGTCAAAGATGTAATTTTATTGAAAAATAAAAACTGGATTTATCCAGTCTTTTTATGCTCTTAATCTTTTAGAGTATCCTCTAGATGGAGGAATTTCTCCATTTCTTGTTTTGGCTCTATTTCTTCTAGTTGAGTCAGTTTTTACTCCATGAGCTCTACGAGTTAATTGGGTTTCAATTCTTTGGAATCCCTTTTCTGATGAAATTAAACCTTTATCAATATCTGTAAAAGCCATTCTTACTATTTTTATAACTTCATCGATATCAACGTTAGTTATGTCACTTAATGTATTGCAATATTGCCAAAAATCAACATAGTTGTTCAAACTTTCCATGAAGTTTCCCCTTCTTTCATTGCGTGTTATACTAACACAAATTTTTTTCTACTTCAAGCCATTTTTTGCAAGAATCATCTCATTCTTATTACGTATATATTGTTCATATTCTTCTTTACTAACGGCAAAACCTAGTTTTATACGATCATATAAGTCCATATTGTGAACACATGGTGGTTCTAGACCATAGATATTTGTATAAATTAATTCTATAGGTGATATAATCTTTTCACCATCTTTTTGATAACTTTCAATCATGAATCCATGTAATCTATCTCTAAAATATTCATATAATTCATCATCTTGAAGATATTGTTTGATAATGCATAAAACATTTTCAATTGCTGTAGTATTAGCTTCTCTTTCATAAAGGAAAGCATCGTGATATTTATCATAATCTTCATCACTTACAGTATGATTATAAAAAGAAACAATGTCCAATTTCAACAGTGGAGATAATGGCCAGTTGGCATCAAAGGCTACATAATTTTGTATGGCATGACATATCTCATGAAATAAGGCTTCTAGTATTGATAGATTGATAAAAGCAATTCTATTATTTGTAAGAGGTGAGTTTGCAAAGTCATCTTCAGCCGTCCAAATTAAATGTTTACGATGGAGTTTCATCTCTTTAGTCATAAAATTGTATGTACCCAAATCAGTATTGTTTTCTATGATAAAACTAATACCACTAAAATAGTCTTCAAT
>CAMXBB010000082.1 GCA_947179265.1 uncultured Bacillota bacterium | reverse complement strand
CTTTATACATAACTATACCTTATATCTTCTTCATCACTTCAATATTTCTATTGAAGTAGCCATTTTTATAATAGAATCTTTGAGCATTCTCATTATAAGCAAAAACATCAATTAAAACACCTTGACATCCAACACTTTTAAAATAGCTTTCCATTTTGTTTAGTAGAGATTTACCAATACCATTTGAACGACATTTACTAGATACAACTAATTCAATTACTCTACCTCTTTTGGGAGCCGTAAAATCATAAGTCTTTTCATCTTCATTATTAATAACTCCAATAATAAGTCCGATTATGGAAGTATCTTCTTTTGCTAAAAATATCTTACCTTCGTATTTTTTTACTTCTTCCATTGTTTTTTGAAAATACTTTTCACGATATTCAGGAGTTATAATATTATACTTTTCTCTATCAATATTAACAATGTGTTCTTGTAACTCCACAAGTAAATCTTTAATATCCTCATCATATTCCCCGGAATAATCTATAATTTCCATAACATCACCTAATTCAATTATACTATAATCTTAGATTTCTTGAATATTAAATTTCTTTAGCTAAACCTTCTAAAATTTGAACGTTAGGTAATCTTAAGAATAATTCTGTTGGTAATGATATTTTTGAATTTACAAATCCACCACCAACTATTATTTGTTTTTGCGTATTTATAAGTGGATCAACTAATATTAACCAATCATCAGGAAGACCTATTGGCGTTATACTTCCATATTCCATACCAGTACTCTTTAAAACATAATCAAGAGGTGCTACTGATACCGTTCTCGAATTAGTATATTTTCTAACTACACTTCCCATATTATATTTGTATCCAATTGGAACTATCAAAGCACAATATTTTACTACATCATTTCTTTTACATTCTACTATTAAACAATTAAATCCCATTTTTTCATCTATATGGTATTCTTTACATAAATCGTGCCCATCGGCAAACTCTGAATTAATCTCTGCTACAAGAAATTTTGATTGTTCATAACTATCCCATTTTGTAACAAAATCATTTATACATCTAGGAACAAGATTACTATTTTCTATAATGGAATTAAATAATAGATCACCTATTTTCATAATAACTTTCTCCTTCTATTCAAAAGATTCTTCATCTAAAAGTGGAATGATATTGATATCTGCTTCCTCATAAGGATGAACCTCTCTTAACTTTTTAATAACTTTTTTCACTTTATTTATCTTGCATATTACTTCTAATTTCTCCTCTTCAACGAATTCCAATTTATTGTTTTCTCCAATATATGGATTCGCTTGATTATTAGGGCAGAATGTTCCAATACACTTATGTGAAGTTGAACAATAAGTATAATTTCCAATTACTCCTGCCCCTTCATTACAAATAGCATCTCTAACTTCAGAAATATTTTGAACTGGTATTGTTACTGCTATTTTTACTTTATTAATATTTATATTCATAAATTTTATCTCCTCACATTATTTCTAAAAAAAGGTCTGAATATAGTTATATTATACAATACTTGTTACCTCTTTCAACTATAATATTAGTTTAACATTTATGTTATAATTACTTTGGTGATTGCATGAAAGTATTAACTTTAAAACAACCTTGGGCAACACTTGTTGCTGAAGGTATAAAAAAATATGAATTTAGATCTTGGAAAACCAATTATAGAGGAAAAATATTAATTCATGCTGGAGCGGGAATAGATAAAGAAGATATGAAAAAATTTAAAGATTTGAATTTGAACTTTCCATCAAGAAGAATAGTTGCAATTGTAGAAATTGAAGATTGTCTTGAATTAGATGATGAGTTAAATAAAAAGATAATATCTGAAAAGAATATTGCATATGGCAATAAATTTAGAACAGGTTATGCTTGGAGACTAGCAAATGTAAAAAAAATAAGGTATGATAAGGAGATAAACGGCCAACTAGGTTTGTGGAATATCAATTTAAAAGAAGAAGACATTAAATAAGGGGGATATAAAATGAGGAAAGTTGAAATACTCAAAGGAAAAGAAATAACTAAAGAAAAAGTTGCCAGAATAAGAAAGATTGCCAAGAAAAGATATGATACCCCTATTTATGAGTCAACTTTCTGGGATGTAACAACCTTGGAAAGTCTTTCAGAAGTACACGGAATAAATCCAGATGATGAAATATTAATTTTGGGAAGTGATTGGTTTTTATGTTATTGGTTTTCTAAAGATACTGTTGAATTTTTAGAATGGGTAGCGTTAAATATTCCCAGTACTAAAGTTAAACAAACTATCGAAATGATGAAAGAATTAAAGAATATTCTTTTAGAACATAGTGATAAAAAATTTATTGCTTCTATGCGTCATAATGGATCGTATCCTTTCTATTTGAGTATGCTAAAAAAGGGATATTTTAATGAAGAATATCATTCAATTGATTTTGATATCTGTGGAGGAGATGCTCCAGAAGAACTAGAAGACATAGATAGAAACTATTTAACTTTAGAGGACTTTTTAAAAAGTGAGGAAGCTAGTGCTCATCCTGAGCTTTTAACATATATTATGCACGATTTAGTATTTAATGTATCTGACAGTTTTGTAGAACATTATAAAAAAAGATGATTTTGAAAAATCATCTTTTTTTGTATAAATAAATTTATAGTTTTGGTCCACCTTCACCTGACTTGTCTTTCTTTTCTTCAAGTAATAATCGTTCATAAGCTTGTCTAATATCTTTATCACTTGGTTCTGAAAATATATCTCTATCAGAAGGTATTTGCCACATTTTAGCTGAACATAAGATTTGATAAAAAGTAGTTTCACTACAATACTCTCTTAATCCTTCTACTACGGATTTTAAAGATTCAGTTTTTTTATTCTTTTCAGCTTCTGATGATTCTAGTTGAACTCTAGTTCTTTGTAATGCTGAATATGAAATATCTAGTTCATGTCTTAATCTTGCTTCTGACTGCGTATATCTAGGCGCACCCCCATAACTAAGTGATTCATCTAATTCACCTAATAATGATACTGGATTCTTTCTCGCATCACCATATTTTTTCAATCGAGAAAGAACTTCAGTTGGAGAAATACTCATAAGTTCTTCACTAAGTTCATTAGCAACAGAGTTTTCTAAAAAAGATGTTAAGACAGCAGATATTGCAGGTTTTGCTATATTATTATCTAGAAAGTATTCTCTTAAGGAATGATTTCCACTACCATTAAAGATATATAAAAGATTGTTTGGATTCTTTAATTTTCCACAAATGCTATCAACTTGTTTTTTTCGTAATATTTCTTTATGACCATCAGTTCTTGATGTGTAAATTTCTGAATCGTTCAAATCTATGAAAGTTGCTGATGTGGCATTTAAATTACCTGTATAAACCATTGTTCCAATTGCAACTAATGATATTTGAGATAAAACATCTTTGATATCACTTTCTGAATATCCAGCATTTTGCAACTTTCCCCCTAATCTTCTTTCAATATTTTGGTAAGTTAATGTACCATCACAATAAGTTATGAAATTGATTCTTCTAGCTAGTTTTTTCATTTCATCTATTGTTTTAGTTCCATCACCTATCAAATAAGGATATATCATTTTATCTACAATCTCTTCAAAATTTCTTTTATATGTATCATCTTTTTCAAAACGCATTCCTAAAAAGTGGACTGGAAATTCATCTATTTTAAATTTTGCACCAAACTCTTCTGATGTATTAACTCTGGCTGCTACTGCTCCAGTCCTTATCATCCCAAATACGGACTTTTCATGCATATCTTGTGCTGATAAACAAATCAAGAAGGGACCATTTAGTTCTTCCAATTTTTGAACAGATATAACACCATAGGGATTATCTAAACTTTTTTCAATTCTTTTAAATACCTGTAACATCCTATCACCAACTACATTATAACAAATATAGTTACCCTTTTATAGATTATATAATTAACATTTACATAGAAAAAAGGCAGGTATTACTTGCCTTTCTTAATTTAATTGTAATAATTTTTCGGGTTCTACTGGAACTCCAAAAGTTGTGTATCCATCATCTCCAGAAGTACACTCTACTGGTGTTATATTTTTATATAGCAACACACCACCACCAAATCCATTGCTAAGGTGTCCAAATGCTGTAGTAGCTATTCCAACTACTTCATAACCTTCATGATATTCATATTGTTGATTATTAGCTCTATTATCAATTTTTATAGGAACAGATATAATGTGTTCTCCAATACCAAATAATTTTATTTTATCTTCTGAATTAGAGTTATCTTTTCCTTCACACATTGGTGTTCCAAAATCTAAATAAATAGGATTTCCTTCTTTATCTTTTATTAATGATGAACATTCAACTTCGTCAACATTAGAATAGATAATTGCTCCTCCACCATAACCATTAGATAATTTACCAAATGCAGTTAAAGATATACCTATAGGTTCATAACCTAGATAATAATCGAATTGAAAATTACTATATCTAATATCTTTTTTTATTGGAACTGATATAATATGTTCTCCTGGGTTAAAATGTGTAGTTGTCTCTTGCACTACATTAGTTGGATTTTCATCTGCATCTAATTGCTCACTACAACCTGTTAAGGTAGATCCAGTTAAAGTTAATGCACCCGCTAATAATAAAGCTTTTAATCTGATATATTTATTTTTCATGTTTTTCTCCTTTGAATTACTCTATATGTTATCATAAATCATTTTCTTAAGCAAATATAATATATAAAGAAAATTATCTTTTTTTGATTTCTTCTTTTATGAATTGAATGAATTCGTCTAAATCCATAGAATAAGTTTCATCACTACCATATTTTCGATAACTTACAAGATTATTATCTCTTTCATTATCTCCGATAATTAGAGTATATGGATTTTTAAGTAAATTACTTTGTCTAATCTTCTTACCCATATTTTCTTTGGAATCATCATAGCTCACTCTAATTTCTTCTTCATTTAATACATCAAAAATCTTTTTACAATATTCATCATGATATTTCATATTAATGGGTATGATATTTACTTGAACTGGAGATAACCAAATTGGAAGGACGCCTTTAAATTGTTCAAGTAATAATACTAAAAATCTTTCATATGATCCAAGAACTGCTCTATGTACCATTACTGGAGTTTGTTTTTCACCATTTTCATCAATGTAGAATAATCCAAATCTTTTTGGAGTAGCAAAATCTAATTGGACAGTTGGTATTTGAATTTCTCTACCTAAAGCATCTTTAAACATAAAATCAAGTTTTGGACCATATAATGCTGCTTCTCCTTCACATCTCTTAGCATCTAAATGTAATTCATTAGATATCTCTTCTAACATCTTTTCACATATATCCCAATCACTTTTTTCTCCAATATATTTTTCAGGATGTTCATAATCTCTTACGGATAGAGAAACCCAGTGATCATTCCATAACCCCATTCTAGAATAGAAGTCTTTAATAAGATTACACATGTTGATAACTTCATCTTTAACCTGATCGACTCTACAGAATGAATGCCCATCTTCAACAGTTATGGCATATACTCTTGATAAACTATTACCAACAGCTCCTTGTAATTCTGCTCGATATTGTTTATCTGACTCCATATATCTTATTGGTAAATCTTTATAACTACGTAGTTTAGATGCATATATTTGAGTATGATGAGGACATTGAACTGGTTTTAATACGAAGCTATGCCCTTTTGGAGATTTAACTCTAAATAATTCTTCATTAAATTTTTTAGCATGTCCTGAAGTTTCAAATAAAGAGATATCTGCTAAAGCTGGACAACTAACCTTCGCAAATCCATACTTACGACAAACCTTCTCTATTTCTCTTTGAAGTTCATCTTTAATAATTGTTCCTTTTGGAGTATATAAAGGCAATCCTCCACCTACATAATCGGAAAAACAGAATAAATCTAAATCCTGTCCTATTTTTCGATGGTCTCTTTCTTTAGCATCAGCTAAAAAATCTATATATTTATCTAATTCTTCTTGATTAGCAAAACATTTTCCAACTATTCTAGTAATCATTTCATTGTTAACGTTACCAGCATAGTACACTCCACTAATCCTTAAAAGTTTTACACATATACTCTTATCTAACGCTTTAATTTCTCTTTCTAAAAAAGCAAAATCATTTTCACTTATTTGTTTATTAATCTTGAATTCATAATAGAATTCATTATCATCAAAATAGATATTATCTAATTTGATATCTTCATAATTTTTTTGAATTACTTTTTTCAGTAATTCAGCACCTTTTTCATTATACATATTTTATTCCTTCTTTCTAATAATACTTTTCTACTCAGGAGATAATCGTTTCAACTTCCGTCATTTTACCAGCTCCTTTAAAAATAAAAAGAATGATACCATACTAGGAGTCAAATTGACGGTACCATCCTTGCTTTTTCTTAATTTATTTTAACCGATTTATCGGGCATTTGAGTTTCCTCTGCAACATAATAGGTAGTAATTATTAAGATTATTTATTATCTTCCACCAAACGATAACTCTCTTTAAAATAAATCTTAATAATCGTGTCCTATATCAT
>CAMXBB010000081.1 GCA_947179265.1 uncultured Bacillota bacterium | reverse complement strand
CTATTATAGATTTCAACATTTATCCCTTTATCTTTAAAATTATAATGTTTCTTTATATCCTTTAAATAAATCTTATTAGCAATTTCATAATCCAATTCACCAGATATCTCATTTTGATAATTAGCTACAATCTTACCATCTTTAATTTCAATTATTTGATCACTATAGAATTTAGCTATATCACTCTCATGAGATACCAATATTACTAATCTTGATTTCGAAATAGCTTTGATAATATTCATTATCTCCACCGTCTTTTTACTATCTAGATTACCTGTTGGTTCATCACAAATAACGATACGAGGATCTTTTACTAAAGCTCTTGCTATGGATACTCTTTGTCTTTCTCCACCACTAAGCATAGCTGATTTACGATTACGATAACGATATATATCCAATAGTTCTAATATCTCATTTACTCTAGTAGTTATTTCATTCTTATCTTTAATTCCACACATCTTAAGCGACAATGCTACATTTTCAAATACTGTCATATCATCTATCAACTTATAATCTTGGAAGACATAACCAATTTCGGTATTTCTTATGGCTTCAATTCTTTTATAATTTGCTTTAGTTAATTTTAAACCATCAATATTTAAAGTACCTGAATCAAAATTATCTAAACCACCAATAACATTTAAAAGAGTTGTTTTACCTGATCCTGAAGGTCCAAGTAAAGTCACTAATCCCTTTTCTGGTAATTCTAATGAAGTATCATTTATAACATGAATTTGATTCTTTTTATTTTTAAAAAAGTATTTATTAATTTTTTCTAATCTTATCATATTAAATCTCCCCATTATAAGTAGTTATCATGCTGTCTTTGAATATCTTCTTTGAATACCTACGAGAAAGTAATTGTGAGAATATAATCAATACAATATAAACAGCTACGAAATGTATTGGTTTTAAAAATCTAATTGCATTATTTAAAGCTTCTATATCAATAACTTTATATAGATTTAAGAAAGTTAATATAATTGTTAATATAAATGCTATATTCATACAATTAAATAATTCTAAACTTATAAGATTTTTATTAAGTTTAATATTGCCACCTAATATTCTAACAACAGCATAATAAGTTGTTTTACTCTTTAACACCAAAGATATGATAAAGTTACTTACTAAGAATAATCCTAGAATTATAAATCCAATACTAATATAATTGATAAAATCATATAGTTTTACGATAGCACTAGGTAATGTATTAGTATCCTTTACAGGATAAACATTATACCCCATATCTCTTAACTTATTTACAAGCTCATCTACTCTCTTATAATCATCAGCATATAAAGATAATTGATAATTTTCTGTTGGTAATAAATCATAGATATCATACGGATTAATCATTGCCATAACACTAGGATCATCAAGCTCTTTTCTGAGTACATTTACCTTTTTAGAATTCGTTCCATAGAATGAATTTTGAATCAATGTTATATCATCACGAAAAAAGTTTTGATCAATATAATTAGCTCGATTATTGGATATATATATAGTACTCTTTGGTACATCTTTTGATAAAACTATTTGTGTTAAACGGATCATCTCTTCAAACTTATTATCATCACCAAAATCTAAAAGAATCTTTGATGACAAGGCAGTAAAGAAAGCTTGTATTTCTTTAAAAGTATTTTCAGTTACATAGAATTTAAGATAAGAAGTTGATAAAGAATTATCATAAGTATAACCAGTAATAACAGCATCTATCAATGGATTATCTAAAAAGCCATTAGTATTTGATGGCATTGGAATTTCAATTGTTCCCCTTTTATTAAACCAATCATCAATGTATAAGAAATCTATAGAGTCCTTATTACCAACTAAAAGAATTTCTCCATCTTTAACTGGTTTTGTTCCTTTACTTAAGTCTCCATCATAATCATCGATTATTCCAATGGTTGCTCTTTCTAAGAATCTTTCATCATTACTAAAATGTACATATTGATCTAATAACCAGTCTTTAGTTACTACTCTTTTGATATGTTCCATGGCTTCTAGCTCTTTTATATCATCATCGGTAATGATTTTCTTATCTGGTTTATTGATAATTATTCTCTCTGGCGAATTATCTATAAATATGCTTGATGCCCCAAGTACAGCATCTTGATAATCAGAATTATTAATATCTGCATATTCTCCTAATATCGTAATTGATACTGCTAAGAATACGCCAAGAATGATTAAAAACCTGGGAATGATATTAAAAGTATTTCTCAATGCTAAAAAATACTTAGATGTAAAAGACATCTCTTTATGAGTTGCTGTTTGTGGTTTAACTTCTTCAATCTTTTTAATTTTTTTATCTTCGATAATATGACCATCATGCATTCTTACAATACGTGTGGCATATTTTTCAACTTGTTCAAGATTATGAGTTACAACAACTACTAATTTATCCTTTGACATATTATGTAATAATTCAAATATTTGTTTAGCAGATTCAGAATCTAAATTACCTGTTGGTTCATCAGCAATTATTATTGGGGTCTCTTTTGCTAATGCTCTTGCAATAGCTACTCTTTGCTTTTGCCCACCAGATAATTTTGTTACCTTTTTATTTCTTAATTCCCAAAGACCAACATTCTTTAAAATCTCACTTACTCTATTTTTTATAGTTTTACTATCATATCCATTGATAAGTAATACTAGTTCAACATTTTGTTTTACAGTATAAGAATTTACTAGATTAAATGATTGAAATATATTAGCTACATATTTTCTACGATACTCTTCAAAGTCTTGCTCTACATAATGGCTTGTTTCCTCACCATTAATATACATTTCTCCTTCTTCATAGGTATCTAACCCACTTATAACGTTTAATAGAGTTGATTTACCTGATCCACTCTCACCAACTATTACAACAAATTCTCCTATTTTAAATTCAACTGAGATATTCGAAAATCCAGTTCCAACAACTCCATTATTATAATAAATCTTTGATACGTCTTTTAACTTTATCAAATCATTCACCTCACTATTATAAATATATTTTATCATACTATATATACACTTCATATTATTATTTTACTTTAACTAAAAATAGTTATATAATAAAGACTCAAAGGAGAGATATTGTGGAAAAAATAGTTGCTGATATGCATATTCATACAAAATACTCATTCGATAGTTCTTTAAAGATTAAACATATTCTAGCTAAAATGGAAGATTTAGGTGCCAAATACATTGCCTTAACCGACCATGTTGAATTTAAGAATCAACCAGTCAATGAAGTAATCCGAAGAATTACCGTACGTAATCAAAAGATTGATGAACTTCAAAAAGGAACTGATATAACTATCATAAAAGGTATAGAAGTATCTGAGCCTCATCTTTATCCAGCTGGTATGGAAGCCTTAGCTAATGTTGAAGATATCGATTATATCATTGGTAGTATCCATCATATATGTGATGCCTCAATGAAAAAGATGGCAGAATTTACAGATGCCGTCACTTTATATTTAGAAAGTATGCTAAGCATGGTTACATCTAGCGATATTGATACTCTTGCTCATCTTGATTATATAAAAAAATATCTTACTGAGTTCAATCCAGATCCTGAACTTATTGAAAGCATTTTAAGAGAAATAATTAAACGAAATATTGCATTAGAGATCAATACTAGTGGAATGAGAAGAGCTGGAGAATATTTCCCAGGAGAAGGAATTCTAGATATGTATAAAGATTTTGGCGGAAAACATATTACATACGGAAGTGATGCTCACAAAATAGATGAACTTGGTGACAATATAGCAAAAGCTCATGAAGAATTAAAACCATATGATTTTGAAGAAGGAATAATATTAAAAAGAGGATTTAAGAAACTATAAATCCTCTTTTATATTGATTTTATAAAGGTATTTAAACTCATACCCTTACTCATCCTTACTCTTGGTAATTGATATCTATCCATTCCAACTTGTGCTTTTTTATTAACTGTCGTAACACCTACTTTAAATCCAGCATCTTTGGTTATTTTTAAAACATTATTCGTAACATCACCAAATGGATATGCAATGGCTTCGTTACTACCTAATATATCAATAGATTTCTTTAGATCAGCAAGACCTTTATCATAATTAATACATCTAAATAATCCGCCATGTCCTCCACTGCATCCACCTGTATGCATTCCATGAGTATGAGATTCATAACTTATATTATCAAATAAATTATTTTTAAATTTAGTTCCTCCAGCTTTGGAAGTAATTATAAAAGATGTCGCTTTAATATTATATTTATTTAATATTGGAAGTCCATATTTGAAGAAAGACCATTGTCCATCATCAATAGTTATAACAATACTTTTAGCAGGTAAAGTTATCTTACCATCAATAAAATCAGCTACTTCACCCCACGTTGGAAAATAATACTTATTATCTGATAAATATTTCATCTGTGCTTCAAAATCTTTAACACTCATCCAGTTAGAGTTCTCTCCTGTTTCACCATTACTAGGATCATAAAAGTAATGATACATCAGAATAGCGATACTCTTTCCTTTCCCCTTTTTAGTAGTTGGGACAGAAGAATCTCCATCCTTGTCTTTATTTATTGTAGTTGTTGGTCTTTCCTTCACTACGACTTTTCTCTTAACACTCGTCTCATTTCCCGATGAATCCTTAACGTTATAAGTTACTTCATATTCACCAGCTTTTGTTGTATCAATATTATTTGTTACTTTTACCTTATCAGTAATAACTCCATCAACGAGATCTTCTGATATATATCCTTGTTCATTATATTTATCTCCAACAAATAATGATACATCTCCCCCACTTAGCTTAATAGTTGGAGCATCGATATCAATTACTTTTATTATTCTTTCAATAAATACCTTGTTGCTCAAATAAGGTATATTAGCAACATATCTTATCTTATATTCTCCAACATGATTAACATCATATTCACCAGATGTTTCAATATACTTATCAACATCAAAAAGGAAGTCAATGGTACATCCTAAATCATCGTAATATCCGCCAACCTCAAGAGTAACTTCCTCATCACCTAAAAGAATAATATCGGGTTCATATAATAGATAAATCCCTAAGAGCGAAAAAGAAAAGAATACAAATAAGGTAATTGATAAAAATAAAATTACTTTCTTTTTCACAATAAACCTCCATAAAAAAAGTAATTCTAGATTACTTTTTTGATTTTGCTTGTTTATTAACAATTGTTTGTATAATTATATATAGAAAGAAGTATGTAACTACAACAATTAATGCTGTCATTGCAAATTTTGAATTACCAATATTATTATTACATTTAATAGCACTTTCCATACTCTCAACACAGAATTTTCCAGTTGCACTATAGAAATATACATTAGTTAAACCTAAGATTAACATCGTAATTGCACCTGTTACAATATGGTTTATCATCGGCATCTTAAATACTTTATTAACCAAACATGCAAGACCATAAATTATTAAGATATTTAAAGCAACCAATACAGCTGTTACTAATAGAGTTACAATAAAGCTTATTTCACCAGATCTTAATAGTACAAAATGATAATAAAAGAGTAATGAGCATCCGGCTAAAATCGGCACAATTAAGAATTGATATAACAATGCATAATACTCATTCACTAATAATTTTTTCATACTTACTTCTCCTATCATATAAGTTAATTATATATTATAATACTTGATTATTCAATAACTATTATTTCAATTTAGCGCCACATTTTCCACAGAATTTTTCATCACCATTTAAACTATTTCCACAATTATAACAGAACATTATTTTTTGTTCTTTATCAGCTGGAAGAACTGGTTCTTCTTTTTGAATGTTTTCTTTTTGCTCTTCCACAATTACATTATCATTATTTTCTGGTATACCTTTTGAAGCAAGACGAATAACAGAATAGATTATTGCTCCACCTACTACTAATAAATAGATAAATGCTCTAGCTTCACCTAAGAAAGAAGTAAGTGATAACAAGGAAATAATAACAATGAATATTCCTGATCCATGAAGAGCTTTATATTCAGCATTCTTTATTCCAAGGTAAATCATAATAACTGCTACTACTATGGTAACAAGTGTATTTAAAACTCCTCCAGATGATAGCGACATCAAACTGATAAATATTAATGATATCGATTGCAACACATTTTTACTTTCACTTTTTATCGTTAAATTATTAATCCACATCGTAAAGCAAGCATAGTAAAGAACTACATTTAAGAATGATTTAGATTCTACAGTTAAAGAAGTATTTCCACTGATATACCATAATAAACTTGTTAATAATGCTGGTAATGTTATTGCAAAACCAATATGATCATTATATGTACTAATAGTTAATAATCCAAATACTAAAGAAGCTATTAAATATTTACTATTATTGAAATCGAAATTTTCTAAAGAAATAAGTAGCATAAATAGTAAGAATCCATAGTATAATCTTCCTCTAACTGTATTTCTTTCATCAGATTTTATAATTACAACATAATAATTTAATAAAGCTATTAATCCAGACATTACATATAAAGCTGGAGTCATGATCTCGTATGATAACAATAAATAACTATAG
>CAMXBB010000080.1 GCA_947179265.1 uncultured Bacillota bacterium | reverse complement strand
ATCCTATTAAGAGTATATCACAATACCATAATACAAACAATAAATATTCACTAGCTTAGTTAGTGTTTTGCCATTTTTCATTCATATATATTTCTTAATATTCATTCTTTTTTATTATCAGTATCTTACCCTATTTATCATTGGCAATTAAATCATTATGTGTAGAATTATCATTTGCTTTTTACGACCTTATCATAAGTTTAGCAAACAAAAAAGTAAACAGTTTATATCCTGTTTACTTTTATAGTATTACTCTATCAAGATTTTATTCAATTTCCAAATAAAGAGTTGTATTATAAACTTCTTCTCCTAAATTTACATATATAAAATACTTGCCAGAAGGTAACTTCGAAAGATTGATAAACTGCTTAATATCCTTATTTGCTTCCTTTAACAGATATCTGTACGCTTTGCCAGAAGGTGATATAAAAGTAACTTTTAAATCAACTTCATCAGGAAGTGCGCCTTCTAAACTAAATCTGTTATCATGCATTGAAAATTCAATATATAAAGCTCGATTTTGTTCAAATTTTAAAGCATCGTCTCTAGTTAATTCTTCTGGAACATCGATTTCAAGTGTTGTTAGATATTTTCCATTAACAAAATCATAATTTTTATATTCGTCAACTTTCTTAGGTTTAATACTATTCTCAGCCAAATTATATATGTCTGCCTTTAAAGTTTCAAATTTTGATTCAGCTATTTGCATCTTCAACAATAAATTATTATTTTCATCAAATTCCATTATATATGATTCGATATCAGTATTCGTAAATAGTGTACATCTAGAATCATCAAGAAAAGGACTATCAGGGAAATGCCATGCAGGCCCGAAGATATGATGATTATCATTTGTATGAGTATAACTAGATGCGGCATATGAGAAGTACTCTTTACCACCAAAGGCATAATCAATAGAAACAGTCATATTTGCTGTATCTATGTTATAGATAGTAGCATAAGAAGCATTACTTTTGATTTGTTTACAAGGAACATCAACCTCATTATGAGCGTTATATCCATTATTAAAGACAGATACCTTACCATCATTTGTAAGATTTACGTTATGTTGTCCTGCAGGATATACAAAATTGCTTCCAACACCTCTTAATAAGTATTTATCAAACTTACTTGACCAATATTTTTTATCACCAAGAATCCATTTTATCTCACTGGTATTATAATCAATTGCCATAATTGAATTCATATTTCTTATCGAAAAAATTAAAGTGTTATTTTTCTTGTCATAAGTAACAGAATTAGTCCACGCCCAGGCAATAGAATTTTCATCAAGCAAATTACCATCAACTGCTGATACTATATTACGCAAATTCCACTCTTTTGCTACTTTACCAGTTTTACGATCAAGTTCAACTGCAACATCAGCTAATGTTTCATTTTTTATATCGCCAGTTAAAACAATGATATTACCATTTTCAAGCTCATATGCATCATGATGGAAACCACTTTCAACCTCAAATTCAGTAATGGTTCTACCAAACATATCAATTTCAATTAGACCACTTGATGACATTACATCTGGCCCAGCATTTGCTGCAGATAATAATAAATTGCCATTTTGCAACAAGGTCATACCATTATTATACTCTACTGTCGTATACCAACGAACCTCACCATAATTATCATACGCTACATTTCCTACCCCAAAAGTAGACGTCGAAAAATAGACTTGTCCATTTTGATTTTTTAAATCGTTCTGTAAAACCTCCACCTTAGCATTTAATGGAATGGACTTTATAACATTAATTTTAATAGTTGCCTTTTTACCAGATTCAGTTTCTAAAATAACTTCGTTATTATGACTACCATACAACCCATACACTGGTATAAAATGATCATAGCTTGATTCAAACGTTTTAATCCAATCATCATTATGTTTTCCCTTTATAGTTAAAGTAACTTTTTCTTTTTTCTTTGTCTTAAACATAACAAGAGCTGTTTGCGGACTATTATTAAACGGATCCGCGATTACATATGGATTATCTATAGTATAATTTCCATTGTTATACTTATTTAAATATTCCTCTTGTAACTTATTTTGGTCAACTATGCTGCTATAATTTTTTAATTTTGTAGTTTCATATTCAACTAAAAACTCAAAATTTTCTGCTATTGCGTCCTCTTCGTTATCTATATTTTTCTTTCCTGTACCTACAAAAAGCAAAATCATGACGATTATAGCAATAATCGCAAATGAAGCGGCGATTATTGCATATAATCTTTGTTTTTTATTTACTTGTTTACTATTAATCATTAGCTCTAGCCCCCCATGTATTCTTATTAGCAAGAGCAATTTTGTATGGACTGCTATAAGTTCCATTTCCACTTGTCACAACAACCCTTGATGATTGTAAGTCAATAAGTGGTTTAATTGGCTTACCATCTGTGTTAGCTGCTTTATTTATTTTACCATAAGTATCTATATAATCTAAACTAGATGAATTAAGTGTACCAGCAACATTATCGCAATCAACCTCAACGCCATCTATTTCACATTTAGGAACAACTTCATTCTCATCAGCATTTGCTTCTACTTCATCCATTATGGTAGAACAATCTACTTCATTTACTGCTGACGTTTCACCAGACATATCATCTAAATAGCATTTTAATGCTTGAATCCTAGCATATTTTTTTGTTGTTGACCAGAATTCGTAAGTTCCTTTTAAAACACCTTGATAGTTAAGATATAAATTATCATCGACATTACCAACATAAGCACTTCCAAATGGCCATCTATGCATCCTAAGAATAGTTAGGTAGTTTGGTAGGGCTCCTGTCAATTCTTGCGCTTTTTGCGTTATTACTTTTACATCAGCTTGGGTTCCTTGATATTGTATAGTATATGTCGCGTTGTGTACAAAAACTGATTGCGTTTGGGTAAATATAGACATTGGAGTAACATTCGCGAATACACCACTATCATATGCTGCTAATGCAGAGTTATCATTAACATTTTCCATTAACACGAATCTTTTAGTATCATAATTTATATATTTTTCTTTTGTAGAGAAAGCACAACGACCAGTACTATAGCCTTTTTGACGACAATCATCAGCTAACAATAATTCCAATTCATTTGTCATCTTAGCCTTCGTAAAAGTCACCCAATCTCCAGCATATCCATCAGTATTAATAGCTCTAATTGCAATATTAGGATATTCTTTTCTATTATTAGAAAGGCCAAGATTGCTCATATATACAGTCGTTGTTGTATTAGTTAAGCCTTTAGTTTTCTTAAATGTATAGCTAGTATTAACACTAGCTTTATTGTCAGCTGATTCAGTTGCTCCTATAGCTTTATATTCATAATAATCAATATTAGCAGGTGAATGAGTATCCTTAATGGTGAATGAGGTACTTGTTTGCCATCTATCATTTCCACCACTAACAAAGGATGCAGGAATTACCAACTTAGATTGCATTTTTACAGTATTAGATACAGAGTAGTTATAATCAGTATGATAACGTCCCCAAATTGTTGCGGTGATGGTATAGCTTCTTGGGCCATCATAAACATCTTTTGTATATTTTGCTTTTAAATCTTCATTTCCTTTACCACTATATTCATTAAATACTTTGCCAGAAATATTACTTTTTGAAGTAACACTAAACACAGTTTTCTCACTTGCTTGTTCGATATATGGATAATATTCTAATTTATCCCATTTTCCAGTTGAAGTATTGTATTTAGGTTCAAACCACTCATCTGTCCCAATTCTATATTCAGGATGATTGGTTTTGAATGTTGGAACAACTTTTGGCATAACTCTTAATTCTCTTTGTGCACTTTTCTTTGTACCACTTTTAGTCAACCAATTATAAGTTACTTTGTATGTTCCCGCATTATAATTTCCTTTTTTCTTTAATTCTTCACTATACACTTCCATATCAGTAGGTAATGTACAAGTAACATGATATTCTTTTATATTTTCCTCAGTTAGATGAATCAAATTTCCATCTTCATCAGATAAAGCTAATTGATAAGTTCCAGCACCATGCATACAATCATCAGTTGTATATGGTTCACCCCATGTTATGTAATCTGATATTGCAACTAAGAATACTTCTTGTTGTTTATCATCTTCTGTTAGTGGATATATATAATTTAATTGTCCACTTGTACTGTCTAAGTTAACCTTAATTATTTCTTCAGGGTCAATTTTTTCTCCAGTATATGGATTAGTTGTGTTTTCATCTAGTAATCCGTTCTTGATTAAATCGCTAACTTTTACATATATATATGCCCTGTTTAGATATAAATCGCCAAAGACATCTGGATTAGTATCAGCATATACTGATGCTGCTGATCTTACACTGGCTACAAACTTTTGATAGTCAGATTCTGTATTATTTTTGGTTACACCAGTCATATTATAAATTATTATTGCCGCAACTATGCCAAGTAAAACAATAGTAACCAATAACTCAACTAATGTAAAACCTTTTTTGTTGAATTTTTTCATAATTCAGCACACTCCTATTCTATTAATTATTCTAACATAAATACCTTTTTCAGTAAACAGAAAAATCACCTTTTTTTCATGTCTAAATATTTTTGATATATATTCTTTTATTTGTTAATTCTAATTCTTTTGATACTTCGTAAAGCATCCCATCGTTTTACGGTATTCTCCAAAGCAAAGAGAATACTCCTTTTCTGTTGGTGGAAGTTGATAAACCACTTTCACTATTGCACTTTTTTTATTAACTATCGCGCCACCATTATAAATACTATACATTTTTATGGTATAATTTTCGCCGTTATACGTTATAAATGTTGATCCATTCCAGTGATATCCTTTTGATTCAAGAACTGGCGATAATCCTGATTCAGCCAGCGTTTTTAAGTCATTAAACGTTACTTGATATTCGAATGCATACCACGTAAATCCATCATTTAATGAATCTGTAACATAATTTCTTGCTAGCTCTTCTGCTTCTACACCTTCGATAAATCTTAATCCTTTTACATCTACATCATAATATTTATCACTTGTAGGATCATGTATAGAAGCTAGTGTTACTTCTCCAACCCGCATTGGTAGATTGTAGGATGAACGAGCTCCAACATTTTCACTCGGAGCCGTTGTTTTATAAGTTGGTTCACTAGTTCTATCATCAACAACTGGATCATCTTCCGCTTTATTTTTTAGAAATAACGAAATTATTAATATTACTAAAATAATTGAACCAACGATTATTACTCCCAAGAAGAATAAATCGGTACTTTTCATTTTTTTCTTTTCTTCATTTGTCTGTTGTGGTGGTAAAACTACATTCTGTTGCACTTGTCCTTGAGGGACTACTGCTCTATTAACTTGAGCTTGAGAAGCAGTATTAACAGGTACTACTCTTTGCACATTCGGATTTACACCGCCAGTTTGAATGACAACTGGTTGAACTGTTGCTGGTGGTGCTGTATTGGCATTAACAGCAGTTTGTACAATTTGACTTTGATTATTCATTGCTTGATTAACTACATTGCTCTCAATATTATTAGCTACAACCGCATTGCCCACAGCCGGATTTTGATTATTATGATTAATCATTTGATTTTGCACAGGTATTGTTTGATTTTGTACAGGTTGTGTATAAGTAAAATGAGTATTACATACTGGACAAATGGTACTTCCATCTGCTATCTCCCTTTTACAAGTCGGACATATCATATACTCACCACCTATTCTATTCATATTTAAGGTTATCATAGATTTATTCAAAAGTAAATATTAGCAAATCTACTATTTATGATTTCCTATGACATAATAATTATTCATGATATAATTTATATAGGTGATAATGATGAAGAGAAAAACAATAAAAACTGAAGAAATAAAAAACGAAGATAATTCTATACTACATTTATCTTCATATGAAGTCACAAAGATGAATAAAGAATATATCGTTCCCGCAAACAAAAGTGTTAAATATTCTAAACTAGACAAAGCTAAAAAGAAAGAAGAAGAACGAATAAAAAAAGAGTTACAAGATTATACTAAGTATGACCTATAAACTCTTATAATATTTTTAACCATTCACTTTTTATTGAATTGATCTCATAAAACATACTTGTTTCGCGAGCACAAGAACGCATATTTTTTAATAAACCATCTGATTTAAATACACTTACAATCTTATTCGAAAAATCTAAGATGTCATTTTTCTTTATTAAATAACCATTAATATCATTTTCAATGATATTTTTTAGTGTGTCATTATAATAAGATATCGAAGGTATCCCATAATTCATAGCTTCAATAAGCTTGATATTGCTCATTATTGTATCTTCAAAATTTAAAAATAATGATACTCTCTTAAACTCATAATCAATTTCATTAAGCTCTAAATCACCATAGAACTCAACATTATCTTTTAAATTATTTTCTTTGCAATAATCCATCATTTTAGTACGATAACTTCCATCACCTATAATCGTTAATTTAACGTCAGCATCATCTTTATGAACTAATTTCATTATATCTAGCAAATCTCGAAAAACATTTTCATCATCCAAAGATCCAATATACAGCATATTTTTATTATCTAAATAATCATAATC
>CAMXBB010000079.1 GCA_947179265.1 uncultured Bacillota bacterium | reverse complement strand
GTACATTTTATATGTAGGGTAAATGCCTACTAGAAAAAATTTGATATGGGAGGTAATTATTATGTCAAAAACTGAATTAGTAGAATTTGTAGCTGAAGAAGCTAACATGAGTAAGGCTGATGCAGCTAGAGCTGTAGATGCTATAATGAAAGGAATTACAAAAGGTCTTAAAGAAGATAAGAAAGTTGCTTTAGTAGGATTCGGAACATTCTCTTCTAAAACTAGAGAAGCTAGAGAAGGAATCAATCCATTAACTAAAGAACCTATGAAAATTCCTGCTAAAAATGTTGTTTCATTCAAAGCTGGAAGCAAATTAAAAGACTCTTTAAATTAATAGAGATAAGAACTCAAGATATTGAGTTCTTTTTTTTTATATTATATAATAATAATGAGGAAGCTAATATGGAAACAAAGAAAGTATATAAATTAAAAACTTGGCCTAAAGTAGTATTAGTAATTCTTATTATTTTAGGAATTGGTCTTTATTATGCAAATGAAAGATATAAAGAATATCTATATACTTTGACTTATGAATATAAATTTTTAGGTGCGGGTTATAAGCAAGAGGATTACGACCTTTTTGCAGAAAAGCTAACCGATAATGAATTAGATACGATATTGAACTATGAATATAATGAATTTATTCCTGAATTTGTTAAGCAAAAATATTTTATGTTTAAAAATCTGGATGGTTATCTATCACAAGTAATTACACAAGAGGATGATTTCTTTAAATATCATGGAACAGAAGGATATGATTATCCTCATATAGTTGCTAAGGTCAATGTTGGAAGTATTAATGATCCATATGAGAATGCTAAAAAGACTGATTTTTCTTATGAATATGGAATACTTGCTAATAAATATTATGAATTGGGAGTTGATTATGCACCTGATGATTTGGTTGATATCGATATAAAATACCGATATGATGGAAGAAAACAGATTAGAAGAGAAGCTTATGATGCTTTTTTAAGAATGTGGGATGCTGCTTATGCCAATGGTATATATTTAGTTGTTGATTCAGCTTATCGTTCAGCAGCTGAACAACAAGAGGTATATAAGTATTATGAGGATTATAAAGGATTAAGTTTTGCTGATTCTATAGCTGCAAGACCAGGATTTTCAGAGCATCAAACAGGGCTTGCTATCGATTTATATTCTAAAGAATGTGCTGTAGCGGATAAATTTAAGGATTCTAAGAGTTATAAATGGCTAGTAGAGAACTCCTATAAGTATGGATTTATACTAAGATATCCTGATGGTGATAAAGAAAAGGAAATCACTGGATATAAGTATGAATCTTGGCATTATCGCTATCTTGGCATTGAATTAGCTAAAAAAGTTCATGATGAAGGTATTACGTTTGATGAGTATTATGCCTACTACATGGAGTCCTAATTTTGACTAATTTAACATTTTGTGCTAAAATATCTCTCGATAAAAAAAGGGGGATATTTTTTATGTCAAGAATAAAAGATATATCTAGTAAGGTATTATCTTTAGCTTTAAGTGGTGTGGTATTACTTACATCTTATGGATTTATAGTATCATCCATAAATAAGAGTGAAGAGATGAATAGTGAGAAAAATGCTGTTGTTCAAACGATGCTTAGGAATGAGGAAATATTTAGTGAGCAATATGCAAGTTATGATGAATATATCAATTTGATAAAGGATGAAATCGTAAATACAGAAATGCATACATCTGCAATGGATGTTTTTGCAGCTTATTCTTTATTGCAACATAATGGCTTGATTTCACTAGGTGATGATTTTGACTTTGGGGTAGCTGATTATGAAGTATTTGGTAATTTAGGTATGTCCGTTATTACTGGTAAGAGTGTATGTCGTAACCAAGCATATAATCTATATCGTGTATTCCAAGCACTAGGTTATGATGCAAGTGTGTCATATGGAGAATTATATTCTACTAATTTTATAAGTGGAACTAATAACCATGCTGTAACTTGTGTTTGTGAAAATGGAACTTATTATCTATTTGATCCAACGAATAAAACCATATTCATGCGTAGTGCATTAGGTCAATTTATATCTATAGATTGTGAGGATGATAAATTCTATCCATCACCATATGGAGATGAAATATTCTTAACATTATCCGATAATGCTGGTCTTCATGTATATTTTGCTGATGATTATGGTTCTAAAGTAACTTATACGACTAGAAGAAAAATCAGTGAAAAGAAAGCAGAAGAACATGCTCAATACTATGCAGATTATGAAAATGATTATCTATTAGAAATTGAGGAACAAATCGATGCTGATTTAAGAGAATACTTTCATGTAGGTACACCAGGAATTCATGATAACAATGTACCAAACATTCAAGGTAAAGTATTACAAATGAAATAGGGAAACCTATTTTTTTTCTGAATAGATATTTTGTTTACACTTATGTCGATATTAGAGGTTAAATATTGCGAATAAATATTATATAATGATATTAAGAGGGTGAATAATGTGCGTGTAATTATAACTGCTGGAGGTACAGGGGGACATATATATCCTGCTTTAGCTATATTAGATAAGATTAAATCTCTAGAACCAGATAGTGAATTTATCTATATTGGTACTCATAATAGAATGGAAAAAGATATCGTTCCTGAGAGAGGAATAAAATATATCCCCATTGAAATATATGGATTATCGACTTCTTTAAAATTGATGGGAAGAAATGTAAAAAATGTCTTCTTAATCGGAAAAGCTTATAAGAAGTGTTTGAAGATAATGAAAGATTTTAAACCAGATGTTGTTATTGGAGTTGGTGGATATGTAACTTATCCAGTAATCAAGGCAGCACATAAATGTGGTATTAAGACTTTTGTTCATGAACAAAATAGTATACCAGGTAAAGCTAATAAAGCATTACTCAAATATGTTGATCTGATTGGAGTAAGTTTTGAAGATTCCTTAAAATATTTTAAAGGATATAATGTTATTATGACAGGAAATCCATGTAGTGAAAATGCTTTGAAAATAAAGAAGATTTCCAAAACAAACTATGGATTAGATAAAAATAAAAAATCAGTATTGATATTTAATGGGTCACTTGGTAGTAGCGCTATAAATACTAAGATGATTGATTATTTAAAAACAATTGAAAAAGCTAATTATGATGTTTTATATATAACTGGTAAATCTAGTTATGAGGAATTTAATAAGAATAAATTCCCCAAAAACGTTTATGTAGTACCATATGTAGATAATCTAAGTGGACTTATGAAAGATATGGATTTAGTTGTATGTAGAGCAGGAGCTAGTAGTGTAGCGGAGATAACAGCACTAGCTATCCCTTGTATCTTAATCCCAAGTCCATATGTAGCAAATAATCACCAATATTATAATGCCTTAAGCATTTTAAATAATAATGCTGGTGAGATGATTCAAGAAAATGAATTAACAGCTGCATTGCTAAAAGAAAAGATTGAAAGCATTTTAAGTGATGATAAAAAGATAAAAGAGTTTAAAGAAAACTTAGGTAAGATAAGTGTTAATAATTCTGCTACGGTAATCTATGAAGCTTTAAAAGATTTAATTAAATGATGAAAGGAGGATAAGCATGAAAACGAAAAATGTAAAGAAGAAAAATGTCAATATGGGTAAAATATTAGTGCTTATCCTTGTAATATATATCATTGGTTGTCTAGGAATATATGTTTATAGTGAACCTGTAAGACATTTTGAAATTATTGGAAATGAATACATTAAGGATGTTGATATCTTAAGAAGTCTAGGACTTGATACTTATCCATCTTATGTATCGATAAATACCAAAAAGATGAGTGAGAAATTGGAGAGTAATTCATTTATAAAGACAGCAAAAGTTAGTTATGGGTTGCATTTTACGATACGAATAGAGATCGAGGAGAATAAACCAATGTTTATCGTTAAAGAGAGCAATGAGGTATGTTTGTCTGATGGTACTCTAGTTGCAAATGCTAATTCTTTCGTTGGACTTCCAACATTACTTAACAATACTCCAACTACTAATATGAAAGTTCTAGCAAGTAATCTAAGTCAAGTTGATAAAGGTATTTTAGGAATGATTAATGATATCGAATATCGTCCTAGTTATAATCAACAAAATAAGGTTATCGATGAGAATAGATTCTTACTATCGATGAATGATAAAAATTTAGTTTATATTACGGCTAAGAATGCTAAGGTATTAAATAGCTATTTAGAGATTATTGCTGCCAATAAACTTACGAGTACAGGAACATTTTATATGGATGGCGAGAGAAGTGTAATTAAACTATTTAAAACGACTACTACGACTACTAAAGGTGACGAATCGACAACAACTACGACGTCAAGTACATCCCAAACGACATCAACTACAACTAGGGGGACATAATGAAAAACAATTATGATTTGCTTATGCAAAGTGAAATAGCAAAACTTGATGGAAAAAAGAGATTATTATTGCATAGTTGTTGTGGACCTTGTTCAACAGCATGTATTGAAAGATTGCATGATTATTTTGATATAACAGTTTTGTATTATAATCCTAATATTGAACCTGAAGAAGAATACATTCATAGAAAAAATGTTCAAAAGGAAGTATTGAAAAGATTAAATATCAAATTTATGGAATGTGATTATGACAATGAAACTTATAAGAGAGTTACAAAGAGTTTGAGCGAAGAAAAAGAAGGTGGAAAGCGTTGTAGTGTATGTTTTGGATTAAGACTTAAATATACTGCAATGATGGCTAAAAAAGAAAACTTTGATTACTTTGCAACTACATTAACTGTTTCACCACATAAAAATAGTGAAATAATCAATAATATAGGTAGCAAGATAGGAAATACACTCAACATAAAATATTTATTTGCTGACTTTAAAAAAAGAGATGGATATAAAAGAAGCATTGAGTTATCCAAAGAATATAATCTTTACAGACAAGATTATTGTGGATGTTTATATAGTAAGAGGTGTGAAGATGAAGAATAGAGTAAAAGGATTTACTTTAATAGAATTAATAGCAGTAATTGTTATATTAGGAATAATTTTGGTAATAGTTGTACCAACCGCTTTGGATGCTTTTTATAAAGCTAGAAAAACTTTATCAAAGATGGAAGAGAAAGTCTTATTGGATGCTGGAGAAATATATATAACAGATTTAGATAAAGGAAAGAAGAAGTATATCTGTAATGAAACGACATGTAAAGGTGCTAAAAAGACCTACAACAAAGGCGAAGAGATGTCTGGATATGACTTAAAAGTTTATGTTATAGACCATAGTGGTATTAATGTAGATGTTAGAACACTTGTTGAAGGTGGATATTATGATGAGATGTGTCGTTATGATGTTGAAGGTTATGAAGGAAAGCCATCACCATCATGTAGAATTCAAGAAGAATGTGTTTTAAAAGTCGAAATTGAATGGGAAAAATCTCCTGATGGACTTTACTATGTAACAAAAGGTTATAAAGCTTCTGTTGATTCTGGATGTAAAAAATAATGAAGGATTGTAATGTATTACAATTCTTTTTTGTTGACATTACTATACATAGATTGGTTTACATCTGCCGTGTATACATTTTTCATTTAACTATAAATCATTTCTAATTAGATAGTTATTAATGATAACATAATAGTATAGGAGAGTGTGATATGAAAGATAAAATGCTTATTATTCTAATAGCACTATTTATATTAATACCTACTGTAAATGCTGAACAATGCAATGTGGTAACTGGTGATGGTACTAAACTAGGTGACGAAATATCTTGTGGCACAGAACATTTTTATGTTTTAAAAAATGATGGTAAAAGAGTAAAGATGCTAGCTAAATATAATCTATATGCTGGATATATCTTACATGAAAAAGGTGGATATGCTACTACAGATGATGGGTATAATGAATTGGAAGAATATGATTATGCCACTTGCTGGTATGAAAGTGAAGCTGAAGATTCCCTTGCTAAATGTATATATGCAGAATCAATAACAGTTGATACTATGAAGCAAGATAGTAAAGCAATTGGAGCTTATGGAGAAGAAAAGGAAAATCCTCGATATCCTCAAGTAGGAGTTACCTATCTAACTGATTACGCAGACTTTAAATATAACATTAATAATGATCTTGATTTAAGTACTACTAAAATCTATGATTACATTTTAGGATATGAAGATACTTTAAAAGGATTTGGTATCAAGCCAGAAAAAGTTGCTATATTGACTTTAGATGATTTATTGTATGTTTTAAATACAATAAATGGTACTAATGGCTCATGGGAAGATTTAGATTTTAAAAGTGATTGGATAGAAGAATGGGATTATTTTTATACCTTAAGTATGTTAAATGTAATTCCCAAGCAATATAGTTGGATTTACCAAACTACTTATTGGTTAGGAACAGTAAATGGTACTAGTTTATTTTTCATTGATACTCTAGGAGATTTATGTACAACTGATGCATGTTATGATCAAGTTGAATTGGGTGCTGGAGTACGACCTGTTGTAACTATATCTACTAATGATTTATTTTATGAACCCCCAGTAGAAGATAAAAAGGATGATGATGATAAAAAAGATGAACCAATTGAAAATCCTGAAACCGGTGTTTATACTAATTTAAGCTTTTTACCAATAGGAATAGTTTCAGGACTAGGTTTAATCTATACAAAAAAATATCGTCTATTTAGGAAATTATAGAATTATATATAATAACTATCGTAAGTAATAAAACAAGAAGACAAATAAGTAAAACTTATTTGTCTTTTATTATGTAAAAATATTTACATAGCATGTCAAAAATTCTATTGACAAAATGTTTAG
>CAMXBB010000078.1 GCA_947179265.1 uncultured Bacillota bacterium | reverse complement strand
TGCTGGAATTACTTCAGTCTTAGTTTCTCCACAATTCTTACATGTATAAGTCATTATACCATCTTCAGTTTCAGTTGGTTCTTTGGTAACTACACCTTCATCCCAATCATGTCCGATTGCTGGTACAGCTTCAGTATAATTATAATCACATCTAATACAAGAATATGTTCTTACTCCATCTTCTGTACATGTAGGTTCTGTAGTTATCTTACTAACAAGTGTATGTCCAATTGCTGGAATAGTTTTTTCGTCTGTATAATCACATCTTTCACAAGAAGTAACTTCTTTTCCATCTTCTGTACATGTAGGCTCAGTTTTTATAATTCCTAATTTATGTCCTAATGCTTGAAGAACTTCTGTGATTCTTTCTCCACATTTTCTACAAGAATTAACTTTTAATCCATTCTCTGTACATGTAGCTTCTTTTTCTATTTGCCATCCAGTCCAACTATGAGTATGTCCTGGATCTGGTTTTACATAAACTCTTGTTTGAGTTTCAGTAACTTGTTCACCACAAGTCTTACATGTTTTAACTCTTGATCTTGTTTGGTTACCATCTTTATCTGGTGTTGACCAAGGAGTCCATGCGCTCCATCCACCAAAATTATGATCAGCTTTTGGAGTAGATCTATATTCTTTTTCTCCACATTCTAAACAAACTCTTTCTTCTTGACCTTCTTCAGAACATGTAGCTTTTTTAACTAATTTCCATTCACCAAATTCATGAGTATGTTCTTGTTTTATTTCACGAACCATTACGTTTCCACAAGTAGTACATCTTCTCATTTCATTTCCATTATGTAAATCTACCCAAGGAGTATATGAGTGCTCTCTATAGTCTATAGAACCACATGAACATCCTCTATACTCTTTTTCATCATTATATGGCATCCATTTACCATATTTATGAGCATGATTTTCATCAACTGATGGAGTTCCAGTTCCTGGACCAGTTTGTCCTGGATCAGTTTGACCTGGGTTTGTTTGTCCTGGGTCAGTTTGTCCTGGGTTTGTTTGTCCTGGATTTGTTTGACCTGGAGTTGTTTCTCCTGGTTTTACCATACTAAGGTCTAATTCTAGAGCCCAAGTTCTCAAATAATCTAATAGTAAGGTATTTTGTTTAGCTGTTCCTCTATAATTTTCGATTTGGAAGAATTTTGCTAAATCTCTTAAATAAGCAGCATCATATCTATATCCTTCTAAATATAGAGCATCAACTATAGATACACCTTTATAACTTGATTTAGATAAATCTGGAATTACTAATCCATTGATTACATAATGTCCATTTTCATCTATAGTTATATCACTAATATTTATAACTATTTTATCTTGCTTTTCTTCACCATTTAAATCTTTTACTGGTATTTTAATTGTTGTTTCGCCCTTTGTTGTTTCATCGTTAACTGGTGTTTCATTTTTTTCATCAATTTCTGTATCTTTATTATTATCATCATTATTGTTATTATCTATTATTATATTTGGAATAATAGGTGTAACAACAACGTTATCGTCATGATCATGTTCATGATCGTGATTATGATTATGTTCATCATCAATATTTTGTTCGTAGCTTACTGTTGGGTCTTCTGGAATTTCATTTTTATTGTTCCCCCATAAAGAACAGCTACTTAATGTCATAACTAAGGCTAAAGATGCAGCCAAAGTACGAATAGACTTTCTACTTTTTGTAACTTTAAGTAATTTATCTTTCACTTTTCATCAACCTTCCCTTTTTCGCTTGTTGCGCTATATAATATAACAAAACTCATTATTTGTCAAATTTCTTACCTACCATCTAACCAATAACATTCTTTTGCTAATTGCGCTATATAATACAATAAAACTCGTTATTTGTCAAATTATGGACAAGCGATAAGTAACAATATTCATACCCTCTCCTAATAAAATATTACATAAAAATGATAACAATTATTACAAAAAAAATCAACCTATGAGGATTGATTTTTTTTTAACAAATTTAACAAGCGCTCTTTCACGGACTTTTTTAACATCTCTGATAAATTAATAATATTATCTAATTCTTTAAAGAAATCACTTTGCATACCTCTAACCATAGAATCACGATTTAATAATCTTAATTTTACTAAGCTAATAAAGTCGTCTACTGATAAATTATACTTAGCAATAAATAACAAAGATAAATCAATTACTTTACCATCTTCACATATTGTTATTGCATTTGGTTCGATATCAAAATTAATACTGGACTTAAATCCTCCAAATGCTACTCTTATCTTTTCACGGAAATCAGTAATACTTAAAAATTCTTCTACTGTATATGTTCTCTTTTCATTTCTAGATTCATAAGCTATGTTAGATAGAAAATTTCGAGAGTACTCTTCATAGTTTTCAGGAATCTCAAATCTCTTTTTCAGTATATCATCTAAAATTCTAAAATCCAAAGATGCTGGTTGATCTGAAGTTATCTTTATATTAGTAACTATCTCTCTTACATTATTCTTATTTCCTACTGCAATTAAGTATAAAGGAATACGAGCATCCTCAGCACATCTCTTTGTAAATTCAAGATGTTTTTGATATCTTCTTTCGTGTTCATTCTTTTCTTCTTCCGGTTCGTCATCATACATTGAAGCTGAAAAAATGATAGATATTCTTTCATCTTCTAATCTTTTAAATGTCGGATAATAAGTAGACAGATAGTCACATAATGGAATACCACCAACTGAAATAAGAAAGTCCGTTATAGGAATTAAATATATATTATTTTTCACCTTTACCTCCATTATATAATCCTAATATCTTTTCACGATATTTTTTATAATTAGATAGATTGTTGAAATCTATCCAGTTATCAACAATTGATGATGCTATTTCATCTTCATCAACCATACCAATACGATTGATAACTTCTCTGTATCTTGAAAGACTTATATCACTTTCTAACGTATCAAATACTGCTAAAGCAGAATATATATATGGTAATACATATTCACATTTAACATAATCTAAATATAAAAGTAATTGTCTATTATTAGGTAAATGAGCATTGGAATATAAATTTCTACTATGTGCCATAAATGTTAAATGCTGCATATTTTTAGAATATTGTAAGTCCATATTCTTTAACATATGAATCAATGTTTCTATTCTATTAATTAATTTAATCATGGCTTTTAAAGCTTCTTTTCCATGCAAGTTATTCTTTATCATATAATCTAAGACTCTTATTTGATAACTAAACGATTCAAATTCCTTTAATTTATTCTCTGGATAGACTAAATATTCATTAGCTACGAATCGATAACCATGACCAGCCTCATGCGCTAAATCTGAAATAAATTCTATATTTCTTACATCAGTTACTGAAGTATAAATATCTAATTTGTCTCCTTTTAGAAATAAAGATGTTAAAGAGGAACCTTCTCCTTTTGAAAATTGAATCATTTCAGGAGATGAGATAATTCGTTCCTTATATACTCTATAGTTATCATCACCAAATATTTCATGAATGATATCTCCTAACAAGCGAATAATATATTCTCGATCAAATGTTAACATATATGTGGGACTTGGCATAATTTCAAACTGATTAAAAGATTTTAGAATCTCACTTCTAATATTCTTAGTATTTTCATCATAATCATCAGCAGGCTCTTCTTCTCTAATTGATTTTAGCCAAGCATGATTTGATACCTTTACTATGCTTTTATTATCACTAGAAAATTTTGCTATATCAATAAGTCTAGCATACTCTTGATATAATCCCCAAAGTTCATATCTCCTGTCACCATCTGGAGTAATTTCTAGCTCTTCTAACAAAGTTTGTGCAGTTTTCTCTAATCCTTCTATATTCCAGCCATATTTACTCACAGATATCATCTCTCTTTTTTAGATTTTATAATACCACAAAGATAAAAAAAAGGATAACAAAAGTTACCCTTTACGTCCACTTAATATTTTACTTAGTAATCCTTTTTTTGTACTATCTTTAGGAGTTACTACATGCGTATTAAATAATTCCATATATTCTTCAACACCTATTGCACCATTAGTTACAACATATTTTGATAGTTTATTAGTAATAAAGTCTTCTGCAGTCATAGCGCCATCTGGAGTTTCTACAATAGAATCACTAGGTATTAAAGCTAATACATTATATTTTTCAAAATAATTATATAAAGTCATTGTTGATCCATCCACATCAGTTACTGGTTGTGACAACACTACTTCAGCATTTGGAATAAATGAATATTTAGATAAATCAACTTCATTATTTTGATTAGCTCCCACATTCATCATAGCTTGTGCTTCACTAGGAGTAAGACTTTGATCTTCTAATGGTTGAACTTCAACAGGTGCATCATTATACATTCCTGTTTGGCTAGAACCTAACTCATCTCCCAATTCTTGTCCACCAGTTGTAGCTGGTGTAATTGGTTCAGCAAAACCTTGTTCACTTCCAGTTTGCTCTGGTGCTGGGGCTGGAACCGATTCTAATCCTGGAGCAGCTTCAATATTCTCCGTACTCTCCTCAGCATGAAGTTGAGGTCCTCTTGATATAAGTTCCATAACTCGCGCTGTCTTAGAAGATTTTGGATTAGGACGAGGAGCCTTAGGAACCTCTGGAACTGGTGCTGGCACTGGTGGTACCTCTAAAGTTTGTCCTTCATTTGGAACTAGCTCAGCATTCAATACAGGTGCAGCCACTTCAGGTACGGCAACTGGCTCAGGAGGTAAATTAGTAACAGGAACCTCTGGAACTGGAGCTGGCACTACCTCAGTTTTCTCTGCTTTTGGTTTATACAATTCTTCAGAAGAAACACTAGGTATTTGATCTTTTTTATCATCTTGTTTTGTTTTTACCCATAATTCGATAAATCCATTAGGGATGAATTCTTCTTCTTTATCATATTGTCTAAAAGCCACAAAATCGGCATATGTTAAATCAGGCCAAATTTTATTTAATTGCATTACTTTAGAAGAAATCTTTGATTCGTCACTTTTTATTTTAACGAACGCTTGATATAGCCCATCGATGTCAGTATCATCATGATGTCTTTCTAACATTTCTGGTATTAACATCATTGTAGGGCCTTTTATATAACTAGTACTAGTAAAAGTAGCTGATGGTACAGAAGCAGAAGTTGGTTGAATTCCTGAAGCAGTATTATTCTCTTCACCAATTAATGTCGTAGAGGTAATTCCCGCAGGTAAATCAGGAATATCATCCTCACCTAAAACATGACTTTGTTCTTCCTTCTTTCCTTCTCCCTCAAAAGTAATTTCTGCTGGTTTTGCTTGAATTACTTGTTCAGCAGTAAATCCTGATGGTGAAGTAACTTGTGGAGCAGCATTATTAACCAAATATAAATTTTTTATAAATTCTTTAGACATAAATATATTTGAAGGTTCAATTTCCATAGAAAACAATTTTCCTGTTAAAGAATCAGTAATTGGAAAATAAAAATCAAGTTTAGCTTCTAAAAACTTATCCTTCATATACAAATATGAAGCTGTCATATCATTCTCACGATTAAAATAGTTAGCATCAGTAAGTGTCACTGGAATTTCAGCCTTTTGAACAGCATCAGATATTACTTTATCTATTGAAGCAACCAATGCTTCTCCTATAATTGTTCTTCCCCACTTTTGAGCCTCACTGTTAAAGACATCATAAGAAATAGACGGAGTATAATGCATAATAGGACATCTATTAGGACTTAATTTACTAACAACTTCATCACCCAATGAATTTATAAAATTAATAGTTTTTCCTAATTCCTCTGTTGAACAGTATAAAATAATGGTATCGATAATACCTTGATCCAACTCACGCATTATAGGGATTTCAATATCATATAAATACCCAGTTTCTTCAGCTTTTTCGATTAGTGCATTTAAAACAGCAAATAGATTTGAGCCACTTACAGATATTCCAAATCTATTTGTTCTTTCAGGCTTATCCTCTCTTTTTCCTATCACATAAGAATTAAAAGATATTCTAGATGGATTTGAAGTCATAGATTCCGTAAAGCTTTGAACACTTCCTCCAGCTTCAACATGTTGTTTTAAAAGTCTAGAAATTATCTTCTCACAAGCTCTTCTGTCAGGAAAACTAACTAAAGAATCATCAACTAATAAATTATCAAATGCATTTAAAGTATTAGCAGAGTGTTCACTTAAAAGATATGCATCTACCAATTCAGAAACATATTCTTTAGTTAACCCTTTCTTAACTCTATTTAAAAAACTTTTTATTTCTTTTGCGTCCATACAGCATGCCTCCATTGCACTAATATCTATTATAAATCTATTATAGCAAAAATTTATTCAAAAAAAAAGGGCAAAAAAAAAGCTTGCAACTTCCTATTTTAGCTTACACTATCGTCGGCGTTTTAGTGCTTAACTTCTCTGTTCGGGATGGGAAGAGGTGTATCCACTAAGCTATCATCACAAGCAAATCTTTTCTTCTTAATTATTTATTTTTTAATTTTTAATTTATTTCGACTTTGTCCTTTAAAAACAAGATAATGATTCTCATCAATATTTAACCTTTTTTCTTAAAAAATATTATAGGGTTAAATCCTCGAACTATTAGTACTAGTCAGCTCAACGTATCACTACGCTTCCACCTCTAGCCTATCAACGTTGTAGTCTTCAACGGTTCTTACTATTTTATAAATATGGGAAAACTCATCTTGGAGGGGGCTTCCCGCTTAGATGCTTTCAGCGGTTATCCCTTCCCGACATAGCTACTCTGCGCTGCAACTGGCGTTACAACAGATACACCATTGGTCAGTCCATTCCGGTCCTCTCGTACTAGGAACAGCTCTCCTCAATTTTCCTACGCCCACGGCGGATAGGGACCGAACTGTCTCACGACGTTCTGAACCCAGCTCGCGTGCCACTTT
>CAMXBB010000077.1 GCA_947179265.1 uncultured Bacillota bacterium | reverse complement strand
ATATTATTTAATAATGGTTTCGCATACTTTCTATCAAAGACATAAGCATAATCATTATACGTAAAATAATCATAACTCTGAGGTTCATAGTCATCGCAGTATGAGTCCGCTAAAACTGAGAGTTTTTCATACGACTTATCAGAAAATAATCCCGCCAATTCCAATTTGTCGTCAAAGGATAATCCTTTTGTACAAAATAGCTCTCTTTCTTCATTTCCGTAGGGACACATATTTCCGTATTTACAAGTCATGCAACATGCCAATCTCACATTATCCGGAAGTTTATATTGTAAATCCGCAAATGCATCTACCCACAAATAGTCTGAACCAACCCCTACATATTTTTTCTCATTATACGTGATAGATATTTTTACATAAATATATGTAGTATCTTCATCTACTGGTGTATATTTTATTAATGCTGGAACTTTTACAACTTTCCCATCTTCTAATAAACTAATGGTTGTAGTAATTTCTTTCATTACTATATTTTTCATACTTCACTTAATCAATCATTTCTATTGTTTCAATAATAGGTTGATCTTCTTCTAAGATTTTTCCATTATTATCCACTGGCTTGGCATCTTCACAAATTTTATCTACGACTTCCATTCCACTTGTGACATGTCCAAATCCTGCATATTTACCATCTAAAGATAGACTATCTTGATGAACTATAAAAAATTGTGAACTAGCACTATCCATAGGTTCAGCTCTGGCCATAGAGATAGTACCTCTAACATGTGATATCGAATTTGCTATTCCATTGGCACTAAATTCTCCTTTAATCGTATCAACACTCTTGCCATCCTTAGGAGCTCCACCTTGCATCATAAATCCATTCATGATTCTATGAAACTTTAATCCATCATAAAATTTCTCATTAACCAATTTTGCAAAGTTTTCAACGGTGATTGGCGCGACATCAGCATCTAACTCTACTTCTATAGTTCCATAATCTTTTATTACTATTCTTGCATGATGTTTTCCTGTACTATAGATACTCTTTTCTCCTTTGTTATTAGCTAATACTATTATGCCAATAACTGCAACTAAAATTATTACGGCAAAAAGTCCAAGACTCATCATTTTCTCTTTATCCATATCTTATTTCACTCTTTCTTTTATATTCTTAATTCACCAATATTTTAACATAAAAAAAGCAAATCTTCTATGATTTACTTTAATCTGTTTTTTATTTTAATCTAAATCCATCTTTGAATGCTTCGCCAACTCTTTCAGTTACTTTATAATATCCATGAGTATATGGATCAAATGCAATGGCATTTACAAGTGAAATATCAACCTTATCACCATTCATTACATTTTCATCTGCTGTTACATTAACAACTGTACCAATAACACCACATTCCCCATATTCTACGAATTCACATTCTAAGCATATTGGAAATTCATTAATAATAGGTGCATCTACATTTTCTGATTTTGTAGCAGTTAAACCACTTTTAGCAAACTTATCAGGTGTATTATTTCCCGAAACAACTCCAAAGTAGTCTGCTTCGGCAACATGATTGCTATCAGCAATTGATACTGTAAAGGCTTTCCTTTCCTTGATGTTCTTAACAGTTTTATGGGTTTCTGTTAAATTTAATACAACTTGATTTCTTTCTAACATCATTCCCCATGCAGCATTCATTACATTAACTGTACCATCTTCATTATATGTTGCAATCATTAATACAGGCATTGGAAATATTGCCTCCGTAGTTTTAATATTTTTTCTCATGTTCATTCTCCTTATATATATTTATCTTAACAAACCTTCTTTATAATCATCATGAGTCATAATTACATGCTCGCTCATCTTGGTATCCATAATTTGTACTTCACATGGAAAATTATCATATTTCAATCTAATATGTAATGTCTTGTAATTTGGATCTTCTGGATGCCCAGTTTCTAAATAATCTCTAATTTCGATAATCTTAAAATCTTTAATGTTTTTTATATTTTGGAAAAATTTATCACTATTATTTAAATTGCGAAAAACGTATCTGACTCCAATCAAGTCGTAGACATCATAAATATTATTACCAACCTTTTTCATCTTATTTAAAATACTATCTTTCGATTTTATTCGATATTGAATATATTCCAAATCTAGTAAATTGCTAGGATTACCTTTATTCATAATATTCATAATATCAAGGGCTTTAAGATATGCTTCATTTCTTATACTTTCAAACTCCATTACTATTTATATCTCCTGCCTTATCATCTATTTCATTTCTAATAATTTGGAAAGATGACCTCATTACTTTTCTATTTTTTTGATCATACCATATCCATGATAATCAAAAGGGACTTTTATAAATCCACATTTTTCATAAAAAGCTTCTTTTTCTGCTGTTGCCATTAGATTGATACTACATGATTGCCCTTTCATTGTTTGGCTTTCAATATCAAATATTATATCATCAATAATCTTTTTACCAATACCCATTTTTTGGTACTTTGTATCCACTACTACATCGCAAATAAAATAATATAATCCATCTCCGATAACTCTTGCCATGCCAACTACTTTGCCATCAATCATTGCTTTTTTGATAATTACACTATTTTTGATAGCAGTATCAACTATATCTATATCTTTTTTATTCCAACCGACTGATTCTCTCAAATAATTATACTCATCAATATTTAATTCATTTTTTATTTCAATCATTCAAAATGCTCCTAAATTAATTTGTCATACGCTTCATCACTAACAGCTTCACACCATTCATTAGATGTATTATCTCCAGGTACTTCTACTGCTATATGACTAAACCATGAATCCTTTTTAGCACCATGCCAATGCTTTACGTTAGCAGGTATAGTAATTACCATACCTGGTTCTAGACTAATAGCTTCTTTACCTTCTTCTTGATACCATCCTGATCCTGCTACACAGATTAAGATTTGTCCACCGCCACTAGTAGATTTATGTATATGCCAATTATTTCTACAACCTGGTTCAAAAGTTACATTTGCTAAAAACACTGAAGACTCTTTTGGATCAGTTAAAGGATTTAAAAATGAATCTCCAATAAAATATTTTTTAAAATTATCATTTGGACTTCCTATTCCAAAAATATTTTTCTTATCAAACTCTTCTTTATTCATTGTTATCATCTCCATATACTTCATCCACCATTGGAAATACACTCCATGCTTTGGCCCATCCACAGTAAAAAGCCAATTGAGTTATCATTTCCACAACTTCTTCCTTTTTTAATCCATGCTTCTTCCCTAAAATCAAATGTGATTTCACTTGAGGATACAATCCTTGAGCCATCAAAGCTGATATTGTTATCATGCTTCGATCTCTTAAAGAAAGTTTATCTTCTCTTGCCCATACTTCTCCAAATAATACATCATCATTTAATTCAGCAAATTTAGGAGCTATTTTTCCTAAATTATCTCTACCAGCAGTTTGCTTCTCCATTAAATATCTATCCTCTCTTAAATATAATTATAATTCAAAGGTTTACTTCTTTGTCAATATAAAGTTATTAAAAAAGTAAATCACAGATTTACTTTTCTATAATTCCTTTTTCAATTAAGATATCTTCTATGTATTGATTATTATCTAACCATAAAACTCTATCTAGTCTATCAGGATAATCATTATAGTATACTTCTCTTACACGAGATACAAAATTTTCATTATTACCGCGATTTTGACATCTAGAAATTATTTCATCTAGCATCTCTTCTTTAGGATATACGATATAATAATCGATATTATTATCATCTAATAATTTTACTACTTCCTTCTTACATGCAAATAATACAATATTATCATCGTGAAGATTAGAAACTAATTCATTATAGTAATTAAGTGGGTAATCAGGATTCTTCTTTCGATCCTTTCTACCTTTTCTTTCCTCTATAGGAAGCTTTTTTAACTCATCATCGATTATATACTCATAATTGCTACTTTCAACATCAATTACATTCTTATACTTTTTTGCTAATGTAGATTTGCCAATGGCTTTATATCCACCTATTAATATTGCTTTATTCATTATTCTTACTCCTTTTTAAGTATAGTAATATTATCGCATATTTTTTTTTTAGATGGTAGATAATTAAATAATTTATTTCATTATCAATATTTCAATAACTAAGACAATAAGAGTAATTAAAGCAGAAGCTAAAGCTAAGAGAATCTTTTGATATATTCTTTTCCCTTTTTCTTGCTCTACTTCATCATGAGTTAAGGTCTTTTTTTCAACAAAAGAAATAATCTCTTTATATGTTTGTATATCATTTTTATTTTTAAAATTTTCTATTTTCATTGCTGTAAGGAATGTTATTAAAAAAAGTAATATCCAAATAATAATACCTATATAGCCACTGATTTTAAATAAAGGATAAGCACTGAAGATTACTATAAACATTTCTGCTGTAAAAATGTAACTCATTATATTAAAATTATTTATCTTTTCTTCATCAATTTTCTTTTTCATCTTTTCAATATCTCCTTTTATAAATTCATCTAAAGATACATTAAAGACATTAGATAACATCGTTAAACTTTTTATATCGGGATAACTTTTATTATTTTCCCAATTAGATATAGTTTGTCTAGAAACAAATATCTTCAAAGCTAATTCATCTTGCGATATATTTTGCTCCTCTCTATATTTTTTTATTCTTATTCCAACATCCATTTTGCACCTCCAATTACATTTTATTAGATATTATTACTTTTGTCTGTCAAAAGTCTTTTACATGCAATAAAATCACTATTTTAATTATAGCAAAAAAGAACAAAAATATTTTGTTCTTTTAATCTTTACTTCTAAATGGATGTTTTAAGTTTCTCACTACCTCATCTTTTATTATCTTTACAGATATATCATAGATATGTGTAGCATCTTGGGTACTTATGTCTAGTTTTATACTTAATTGAGATATTATTTTATCTCTATTCTTTTTGCTAATAACGAAATTACTTTCTAATATTTCATCAATAATAAGACATTTATCTTCGGGATATGAAAGATTTCTAGCTAACTCATTTATAAACTCTTTTTTATTCATTTTCTTCACCATACATTTTCCCCTTAGAATCTAATTGAATTTCATATCCATATTGGAAAATATATGCAATACTAAATAAGAATAAGATTTCAACTAAACTATAAAGTTCCATTCCCATATTTAAATCGATATTAAATATTATTTCACATATACGTCCAATAAATGTAGGTAAAATAGTAATAGCAATCATTAGATAAGCCATTTTCTTTATATAGCTAACATTTTCTAGTGTAAAAGGTGTGTCACCCTTGTTGATATTGGTAAATAGCGTTTCTAAAGCCTTTAACATCCTAATAGTTAAAAATAAATAAACAATCAAAGTGATAAAACCAATATATGTTATTGATATCACCTGAAATTTAGAATTACTCTCTACAAAGTTTATTATTTTAATAATAGTTGATTCATCATAATCAGTAGTAACTAGTTGATTATTAAATTTAATAGTAATCTCATCGTTTCTTTCTTCAATTTGTATGCTATCATCTATACCATCAAAGGTAATTTCATTATTACTAATATTTAATTTCATAATAAGAACACCTATAATGAGCATCGTTGCTAATATAATCGGTATACAAACCAAACATATAATTCGCATTATTCTTGCTATTATAAAAATAGCTTTGCTTAAACCTTTCATCTTTCTTTGTTGTTCACTTTTGAATTTAACTACGTTCATCTTTACTTCTTCATCTAATGATTCGATATCAATAATACTATCATTTACTAAATCATTAATTCGACAATGAAATATTTTACAAAGCTCTAATATATTATTCATCTCGGGGTAAGCATCCCCTGTCTCCCATTTACTAACACTTTGCCTTGAAACATTCATTTTCTCTGCTAACTCTTCTTGTGATAGTTTTTTTGATTTTCGCAAATGTCTTAGATTATCTCCAAATTTCACAATTAATTTCCTCCCTTTCATGTTCTAATTATATCCATGAAAGTATTTTAAAACTATCAACTTTCAGTTGCATTTTTTTAATATTTATATTTTCTATTTTAGATACTCTTTGACCTTACTTTTAAATTCATCCAATCTATTACTCTTTAATATCTTATTAGGACATTCTTTACCAGTAAAATCATGATGAGTCTTAATATCTTCGATACCTAAATTATATGATTTTAAAAGATAAGCTACCAGCCTCGCAGCATTATCAAATGTCTTATTAAATTTTCCATCTTTATTTACACATAATTCAATACCTATGCCATAAGTATTACCATCTTCACTACCTGCATGAAAAGCAATCTCATTATCAGGAATATGATGATATATTTCATGATCATCTACCGTATAATGCCATGAAGCTTCTCGATCATTATTATTCTTTAAATAAGTAGCATGATTTCTAGCCCCTACTCCTATTTCAAAATTATCTGTTTCATGGATAACAATATATTTTATCAATCTCTTAGTCATCGGACGAGCTTCACTTTGATCAATTATATCTGTTATAACTGAAACTCCATAAACGTCATCAGGAAAGACTGACTCTTCTGTATAATCTAACTTTTTGGTAATTACTTCAGCGTCAGCCGAATAACCTTTACTTTTAGATAGTGTACTAACAACAAATCCAATTAAGATAATTACTAATAATAATTTATATTCTCTTTTTAAATGTTTTTTCTTATACTTCATATTTACTACCTACTTCAATTGTATAATAATCAAAAGTTGTAACAATATTGTATCAAAAATTAATTGAGATGTATAACCATTACTCTTAGATATCAAGAACTTTTAAATCATCTCTTTCATATCTGTTATGTCCCTTTAAGCTTTTTTTATATTTCCAACACTTAATAGCATCATCTAAAGTTTTATCCTTATTATCATTAAAAAAATCTCTAATGTAAGTATTATAT
>CAMXBB010000076.1 GCA_947179265.1 uncultured Bacillota bacterium | reverse complement strand
ATCTTAAATACATTCCAAACTTTGTCGAATTATAGACAAAATAAAAAGAAGATAAATATCTTCTTAATACTTAATTTCATAAGGATTAGTTAATGAACCATCTCCACGTTTTAACTTTACATCATGCTTTAATACGATTGCAGGGCGAACACCTGCTTCATAGCCTACAGAAAAGCTAGTTAAGTATCCAGATTTTGAAACGACGGACATACCACTTTCATTATATGGACCTGGTCCATATAATGGAGTCATTGTCCAATAATAATTTCCTGAAGCAAGATAAGAATACTCTCCGCCCAAAACAAACTCGCCAGAAGTTAGCATACCAACAGGATAATCTAAATCTCCATTTCCGTTGATAATATCATTCTTTGTGAACCTATCATTCTTATTCGGGCAAGAAAATAACATATTCATTATTTCAGAATAATCAACTTTGTCGCCATCATCTTCATAAGTACTATAACTTCTAGGACTGATGCCGTAGTAATAACTTTCAAAAATGGATACATCCGGTTCACTATCTTTTAGAAAGCCACCATAAATAATGTTTCTATTATTACACCATATAGCATCTTCTAAGTATTCTTGATAATCCTTTTTATCATTATCAACTTCATTAGTTAAATTTTCTCTAAACCAATTGTCAATTGTATTTTTTACATTTGAACTTAAATCATTACTAAAAGATTCTTCTATATAATTTTCAATAGTTTTACCATCAGTTAATTTTATTGCATAGACATTACTAGTTTCATCTATACTACCTTCATCGGCGGTTTTTACAGATGCCGGATATTTACAATATTCAAAATCAACATAGTATACATAGTAAACTTCACTACATTCTCCAATTTTATCCATCTTGCATGTATATTTTTGTTCACTTGATTCGCACAATGAAATTGGAGATTCTGTTGGACTTTCTAAAGTATAAGTTGTACCATTGTAAGAAACATCGCTAGCATAAATGTATGGGGTATCTACCCACTCTACTTGCTCATAATCTATATCTCCATACATATATCCTACGCTAGCAATTGATTGAGCGTTATAATTATAAATAGATGGGCTTGAATATACATCTTCAATAACTGCACCAATAGCAGATGTTTTACTACTAGACACACGGAGAGATTTTTCCCTATTATCAGTGATTTGACTATCTGCACCATAATTTGCGCAAGAAGGTTTGGGCTCATAATCAAGTTTTATCATCCAAAAATATACCATATCATCATTATATACTTCTTCGGAATCATCCTTGGAATATTCTACTTTTACAACATCATCTACAGTTAAGTAGCCTAAAGCAACACTATCGTAATCATACCCACTAAGCATTTCTGAAATCTGTTTTCCATTTAACGAAATAGTGACAAAATCGTGATTATACTCGCTATAAATATCATATCCAAGAATGTAGTATGCATTACTTGAAACACTAAATTCTATAACAGATGATGAATTATCTGTGTGATTCGTACTTACCCATTCATTATATTCAGAAAAGTCAAAAGGATTATCGGAATTGTTATTTTTAACAATATAATCTGGAAGTTTAGCTACATTTTCTTCTTCAAAGTATTGCTCAAAATTTATACTGGGTTCCCCGTTGTATAATAATTTTGTCCCACCTTGTTCAGTCGTTCTTATTATTTTCCAACAATATCCAGCAAATAATATATTATTATTAAGTTCATCTTCTGAAGATGGCATACTTGTTGCATAAGTAGTTAAGCCAACCTCTCCAGGATAGTCACTTTTACCTCCATGAAAATATACCATAGGATATTGGTCATTAGTAGTTGAGGAATTAAGGAATAAGCCACTAGTATATGAATCATACGTAAAAATATTTTCATCCGTATGAGTATATGAAGCTAGAAGTTTATCATATAAATAAACAGCATGTTCTACACCATCACCATTATCTTGTGCATAATTCATATTAAAAGTAAGGTTATTTGGTAGAGATGCACCTTTTATATCATCAAACGTTATATCATATTTTAATTCAATTCTTACCTTTATTACATCAGTGCCTCCTGCTTTTAAAAGATCATTTACTTTTATTTCTGAACCTTCAGCATACGTATAAGAAAACTCTAAATACTTTTTAACATCATCACTTAGACCAGCTACTCCAAAGCTGGATAAATAAGCATCTAATGTACCTGCATTTACTATATCTACCTCGAATTCATAAAATTGACCTGGCTCTATAAATTTTAATCCAAAATCAATATTTGTCTTATCATTTTCTCTAATAGTAGCAGGAGTAAAAGTTTCAATACTGCCATTACTCTCAACTACATTTTCAAAATGAACATCAAAAACTATTTTACCAATTCTAGTAAATCCACTTATTCCTAAAGTAACACCTAGTGCCGCAAATCCTAGTGTTATGAACATGAAACAAAAACAAATAAAACCAATGTTCATTATTTTTTTATTTCCAAATTTAATTTTTTTTATCTTACTCATTTAAATCACTTCTTTTCATCATATATTAATTAGAAAAACACTAATCAATAATAAAGGGATTTAGTGTAGTGCCATCACCCTTAGAAAATTTAATATTATTTTTAATTACTACTGAAGGACGTACGCCTGATGTACTTGTAGAATAGGTATAACTCATGCTATCATGCCAAATATAAAACAAATAACTACTATATGGATTAGGATTATAATAAGGAGTCATAACCCAATATGAAGTTCCTATATTTAAATATACATTACGAGCATACCCATTAGAAGCTATACCAGCTAAGCTGGTCTCGTCAGCAGTAATTGTGCCAACTTTATATTTCAGCTTACCATTTCCAGTTATAGTATCACTAACCGTAAAGCGATCGTTTTTATTCGGACACGCAATATCATCTTTTACAGCTGGATTCGCAACGGAATTGAAATTTAATTTCCTATTTCCTGACGCACCAAAATATGTTAAACTCAAAGGACTACCATTCTCAGCAAAGCCACCACTAGTTATAGTTCTATCATTACACCACACAGCATCTTCTAAATAATTTTGATAGTCTTTTTTTGTTTTATCAACTTTATTAGTCAATGACATTTCAAACCAATAGTCAATTGTACTCTTTAAAATCGAGTCATTTTCATTCCTAAAAGAGGAAGTTAGAATATCATCAATTGTTCGTCCATTTGAAAGGCTAATACCATATATAGTGCTATTGTTTATTCCAGATGCGCCATATGCATAAAAAGCAGTTGTACATGTTCCACTTGATGCTTGTTTGCATGTATAATGCTTAGTCGGTACGTTTGACAATGTAGATGCAGTAGAAGTAGGATTTATCAAAGTATATGTTGCCCCATTCCATAAAACATCATCAGCATAAATAAACGAAGTATTGCTCCATGTTGTATAATTTATTTTTTCTCCATACATATACCCTATATCTGCTAGACTATCGCTAAATGAATTATATTTAAAAGCACTTATACCATCATTTGAAATCACCGAATCATATCCGCTATTTGAACATTTGGGTACTAAATTATCAGTAGTATTAAGTAAACTAAAAGAAATAGTATCATTCATAGAGTCCGTTGAATAATTTGATTCCTTATAATAATATGCCTCAATAATATCATTTTTTGTCAACTCACCTAAACCTATAGTTTCTAAATTTCCATTAGCAAAGTCGACACAATAATCTTCACCAATACATATTCCTGCATAACCATCTCCCATAAAATCAACCATATTATATGATAAGTAGTACTCACCATCAGCTTTTACGTTAAACCTAAAAACTTTTTCAATATTTTTTTGTTTTGTTTGAACCATCCACGACTTTGTATTGTTATCAAATTCATATGTTTCATCAAAATCATTTGATAGAATATTATACATTGTAAAATCAATAGGATCTCCAATGGAACGAATCATTTCTGGATTTCCATCGTATATTAACTTTATTCCACCTTTTTCAGTAGTTCGAACGATTCTCCAACAATAATCAGCGAAAACAACATGATTATTATTAACTTCACCACGATAATAGTATATTGGATATGGATCATTTTCTGTTCCACTTCTTATATATAATCCTCTACCATTGTAGGACGATGATGCATATCCAAAATTAATTCCATTTTCTTCTGTAACATATCTACTTGGTTTATTATCCATATATGCAAAAGAATTAAAAGGTTCGAAATATATACCACCTTTCTCTCTCTCAATACCTCTACCATTGTTATGAACATATGTTAAATCAAGACTAAGATTATAAATTGTTCCTTCATTAGGTACAGCATCTATATCATATTTGAATTTTACCATAACATTTAATCTAGCGGTATCTCCAGCTTCTAAAAGATCGTATTGGTTTACGAAGCCATCAGTATATCTATAAGATATATCTAGGTACTTACTAGCTTCTTCATCTAATCCTAGTATTTCGATATTACCCAAATAAGCATCTAGTTTTCCTGTATTTACGATATCCGTTTCAAACTCATAATATTCTCCTGGTTTAGTTAGTAATACTGCAAAATCAATCTTCGTATCATCATCAGGATTAATAGTTGCGCTTTTTTCTACTTGCATATCACCTGCAACATCTTCGACATTTTCAAAATGTACATCATATGATATCTCTACAACAGTAGTACCATTAATTCCTAGTGTTGCACTTAATGCTGCAAACCCTAATGCTATAAATAATACCAATATAAGAAATACAGGAATAAATTTTCTTTTATTTGATGTCATTCTTTTATCAATTCTTTTCACATCTTTCACTTCTTTCTACATCTCTATGAATTTTATTATATAAATTTATCATTACTCTACTACGTATGGATTTTTACCAGTTCCATCTCCACTGGTCGCTACCATATCCTTATTTAAAACAATTGATGGTCGAACGTATAATTTAGTAGATACACTACTTACTTTTACATTACCATTAGGATCGATTTTAGTTACATGAACTGATTTATCAAGATTTTGATATGGAGTTAATAACCAATAATCATATCCATTTGTTAAATAGGTTGTACTACTATTAATATTACCAGCCACTATTGCCTCATCAGCAGTCAATAATCCAATTGGATAATCTAACGCTCCATTACCTATTTCTGTATCACTAACAGTATATCTATCAATCTTATTGATACAAGCATCACTATCTTTTAATGCTGGCGTTAATGATGAATTCCAAAGTTTTCTTGTATCATGGGCTCCAAAATAAGTGATTTTTGTTGCATCACCTTTTTCAAGATATCCACCACTAGCAATACTTCGATCATTACACCATACTGCATCTTCTAGTTTACTCTCTTGCTCAGATAAATAATTAGTGTACCAAAGATCAATTAAACTCTTTACTTTTGATGAATTATCACTCACATATGAATCACTTAAAATATTCTCTAATTTTTTACCACCAGTTAACTCAATAGCATATGCTGTAACAGAAGTTGAACTATAAACGTAATAAACTTTTTCACAAGTCGTAGCATTCGACTTACATGTGTAATGTTTGTTTTTAACATTATTTATTTTATCAGGACTTGTAGTTGCACTTTCTAATGTATATTTTCCGTTAGAATATGAAACATCACTGCCATAAATATAATTTGTATCTTCCCAATTTATAGGCTCATATCTTGTTCCGTACATATATCCCACATCGGATATTGCAGTGTCCTCCGAGTTATATTCTTTGATTGGAGGCAACATAGTATCTGTACCAAAGTTATCACAAGAATCACCAGTTTTTACATCTTTCTTTCCAACACTAAAAGTTATACCTAATTCATTATTTCTATCATCAGCATAAGTTGCAATTTCTTCTTCATATGATAAATCATCAACGTCTGGTAAAGGTGCAGGATCTATAATAGGTTCATCTTTATCACTAGTAACAGGCTTAGCAATTCCGCTCTCATATGATGCGACTGATCTTGATTCATCTTGCGAACTCTGTTCTGATATCCATAATTCATGAGATTTTGACATTGATATCGATTGTGACGGACTTATATCAACTATGCAAGAAGAATTCGGAGAATACCAAATCCTTATCGTATTATTAGTATACAAGTATCCTAAATCTACTTGATATATATCGTCTCCAGTAACTACACTATTAACTTTTATAACATTTTGGTCATCTAAATTTCCCAAACGATGATTTGGAATATCAACTGCTACTGATATTCCTCCATAATATGAGCTATTACCATCTTCATTAGCTTTAAAATCAAGAACATAGCGTCCTTTTTCTTTTACTTTAAATTCGATATATGAGCAATTATATGTAGATGGTACAATAGATGACCATCGTTTGGCTTCAGCGTCATATGTGTATGGATGATTACTATCATTTTTAAAATCAACATAATCAGTCTTTTCTAGAGGAGCATTGGAATATATATCCTTTGGTTTTCCATTGTATATTAATTTTACTCCACCTTGTTCTGTTGTTCTTACTATCTTCCAACAAGATCCACCAAATAAAACATTATTATTAGTAACATTCCCTCTAAAATAATATACAGGATTTTCATCATCTTTTGTCTCGGATTTTAAATATAATCCTTTTCCGTTTAAGTTAGAAGAAGGATAAGCAAAGTTTATTCCTGAAGAATTTGCTACATATGGACTTTCTTCATTATCTCTATAAGCTATCATCGTTTGTCCTAATATTTTTACGAATAGTTGTTTGTCAGAAAAGGATATTTCTCCTTCTATTCCAAGAGTTGTTTTCAAAGTGGCATATCCCACACTAATAAATAATAATGAGATAAGTATTATGCCGATAATCTTTTCATTCCGAGCTTTACTAGCATCTTTTCTACTTTTCAATTGATTCATACTGCTTACCTCTTCCTAAACAACTTGGCGATTATTATAGACTTCCTATAATAATATTAGCATTTTTTATTATTCATAGCAATTACTAAATTCAATTTTTTGAATAC
>CAMXBB010000075.1 GCA_947179265.1 uncultured Bacillota bacterium | reverse complement strand
TACTAATACATATCAAATATAACGTCAATGTTTTTATCTATTTTTGTATTATCTTGTCTAAAAACCGTTTACTTGAGTCAGCGTCATCTAAATAATTAAATCTTTTGTTAATTTATAATATTTTTAATACTTATAATTGAAGCAAAATTAAACATATCTATTGATGAAATTATACTCAAAAATTTAATTGTATTTTAATAAAGAAGTAGCAAAACTATGTGAGTTGCTACTTTTTTGATATAATTAATAAAGGAGTGTGTTCTATGGCAAAAAAGAAGATTAGAAGAGCAGTTAATATTAGAGCATTTGCAGTACTTTTAAGTGTTATTGTGGTTGCTGCTTTGGTCATAAAATCTATAGTGAATTCTAATATACTAAAAGATGTTGTAAAGGATTCACCAATTAATGAGGTTTTTGAAAATGTTGAAAAAGTTGGAATTAATGAATTTGAAATATTAAGTGGAAAAGTATATTTAGCACCAAAAGGTAAATTTACAATGCGTTATAATATCAGTACAACTAATGATGCTAAAGCTAATATTAATTTTAAATGTGAAGATGAGAAGGTTTGTACAGTTACTAATGAAGGAGTTATTACTGCTAATGCGGTTGGTAGCACAAAAGTAGTTGTTAGTGTATTAGATGAAAAAAAAGAATTAGAAGTATTAGTTACAGATTTAATTGAGCTTAAACCTGCTAAATATGATCCAAAAAAAGAATTATTAACATGTGGAAGATATAGTAATGAAGAAAATTCATTACTAGATGAGATATTAGCTGCTAGGGTAAATGAAGCTGGATATCATACCAGAGCTGGAGTGGTTGCTGCTGCAAGGTTTTGGTTGGAATTCCCATATCGTGTGGAATATTTTAGTGAAAATGGAAGATTATATACAGGGGTAAAGGGAATAGCAACATACATATATGCTGATGGTGAAGGAAGATATTATCATAAGGGCCTATTTTTAAGTGAATCAAAATTTGCTGAATTAGATCCAAAAGGTATTAAATATGGACCAGCTACTTGGGGATGTAAAATTATTTCAACGCCTAGTAGTATGACTAAAAAATATGCTAACGGATTTGATTGCAGTGGATTTATTTCATGGATCTTATTGAATGGCGGATATGATCCTGGAGATGTTGGTGCGGGAATAATTCCTAGTGTAAGTAGAAATTCGGAGGTTTTAGATTTAACTGATTTAGGTAAAATGTTAAAGAGCAAAGAATCAGTTGCTAATAATAAGATTAAAACAGGTGATTTACTTTCAACATATGAATTTACTGGCGAACATATTGCATTGGTAGCAGGACAAGATGAGGAAAACTATTATGTAGCAGAATCTTTATGGAAAGGTTCAGAAAAAGGACATTATGGGGCAGTAATTTCTACATATAAGAAAAGTGATTTGACAAAATTTTTCTTCTGGCATATTGATATGGATGAATATTATGGAGAAGATGGAAATCTAACAGATATGTGGGAGACTCAAAAATAGTACTATTTTTAGATCGATAGAATATAGAGAATAAAAAGTTTTTTTATAGCCAAAAATTATCTTTTTTGATAAAATAGAGGTTAATTTATTGGAGGTAACTATTATGTCAAAAGTTTTAATAATTGATGATCATTTGGAAATTGCTAAAGCAGTTCAAAAAGATTTATTTCAGTATAATTCAGAGTTGTTCAAAGATAAAAATACTTTTTGCTTAGAAAAAAAGGATGATGTATTTGAAAATATGCCTATTACGGAAGGTAAGAATTTGTCTAATTTCAGTGATGGATCAGTGGTTAGCGTTTATCTTAAAGTAATGAGAGGAATATTATCATTTATAAAAGGATATCCAAATGAACATATTTTAATTCTTATAGATGAATTTTTAAGAGCAGATTATAAGCAAGTGGTTCTTGGTCAAACTTATGAGCAAATTATTGATAATCTTACTGCTTATATATATAGTGGACTTTTAATGTATAAAAATGGAAAAACATCTTTTGGTTCTGATATATATCCATCTATTAATTTAGAAAGATTATATCTTATGATATATTCACATAACTCTAGATTCCACAGATGTTCAGAATCGTTGTATAATATATTTCAAAGGTTACCTCAAGAGGATATTAGATATTTCCCAGTAGAGGCTTGTATGCCCGAAAACATAAGTTTAGTCGAAGGTGGTGCTAGTGATGCTATCGAAAAAGGACCTTTTCCTTTGTCACAATCTTTAGTGGAAGAAGCATATTCAAGAATTATTCTACCAGAAGAGTATAAAGAGTTTATTAAAAGACTTTAGTTAATTTTTTAGTGACTAAATAGTTTATTTTAATTGTGGCTATTTCTGATTGTATAGATTGATTAGATTCATTTATAAAAAAGTTATACCAAGCGAATGCATGGAAAGTAGATTTTAGTGAAGATGAAGAAATAATAATAGATAACTATATATGAGAATTTATGCATAATATAATTTGTAATAAAAGGACTCTTATATTTAAGAGATTTTGAAGTAGATATTTTGAATGTCACAAAAAGGAGGTTAATATGTTCAAATTAGTATCAAAATATAAACCATCTGGAGATCAACCTAAGGCAATCAAAGAGTTGGCTGAAGGAGTTAAAAGTGGTGAAAGAAATCAAGTATTACTGGGGGCAACAGGAACTGGTAAAACATTTACAATAGCGAATGTAATTGCTGAAGTAGATAAACCAACTTTAGTACTTGCACATAATAAGACTTTAGCTGGTCAATTATATTCGGAGTTAAAAGAATTATTCCCCGATAATAGAGTCGAGTATTTTGTTTCTTACTACGATTATTATCAACCAGAAGCTTATGTACCACAAAGCGATACCTATATTGAAAAAGATGCGTCTATAAATGATGAAATAGATGAGTTAAGACATGCTGCCACATCAGCTTTATTAACGAGAAAAGATACGATAGTTGTATCCAGTGTATCATGTATATATGGTATTGGTGATCCTGAAGATTATGAAGAGCATATGTTAATCGTTACTGTAGGTGATAAGATAAAAAGAAATGATATCTTAAATCGTTTAATCGATATGAACTATGAAAGAAATCAAATGGACTTTCATCGTGGAACATTTAGATGTAATGGAGATATTATCGATATCGTACCAATAGCAGAAAAGAAAAATGGTGTACGTATCGAACTATTTGGAGATGAAGTAGATAGGGTATGTGAATTTGATATCTTAACAGGAAGTATTATTCAAAATAAGAAAAGTACGACGATATTCCCAGCAACTCATTTTGTAACTAATAAAGGAAAATTGGAAGAAGCTTGTAATCGTATTGAAGCTGAATTACGCGAAAGATGTAAGGAATTACTTGAGAATAATAAATTATTAGAGGAACAAAGATTGCGTGAAAGATGTGAATATGATTTAGAGATGTTAAGAGAGACTGGGTTCTGTCATGGTGTGGAAAACTATTCAAGACATCTAGCTTTGAGAGAAGAAGGAGAAACTCCATCAACTTTAATTGATTTCTTTCCTAAAGATTTTTTGTTAGTTGTTGACGAATCACACGTTACATTACCACAGGTGAGAGGAATGTATAATGGTGATAGAATGCGTAAACAAACTTTAGTCGATTATGGATTTAGATTACCATCAGCTAGAGATAATCGTCCATTAAAGTTTGATGAATTTAATGATAAAATCAATCAAGCTATCTATGTATCAGCAACTCCTGGAGATTATGAACTTGAGTTAGTAAATAATAAAGTAATTGAACAAATCATAAGACCAACAGGTTTACTTGATCCAACTATTGAGATAAAACCAACAGAAGGTCAAATTGATGATTTAATTGAAGAGATAAATATTCGCAAAGAAAATAATGAGCGAGTACTCATAACAACCTTAACGATACGTATGGCTGAAGAGTTAACAGCTTATTTAAAGAATATTGGTATTAAGGTTGCATACTTACATAGTGAAGTAAAAACTCTTGAAAGACTTAAAATAATTAGAGAATTAAGATTAGGAAAATATGATGTCTTAGTAGGTATAAACTTATTAAGGGAAGGTATCGACTTACCAGAGGTATCGTTGATTGCTATAATGGATGCTGACAAGCAAGGATTCCTAAGAAGTGACCGAAGTTTAATCCAAATAATTGGTCGTTGTGCAAGAAATGCTAAAGGACATGTTATAATGTATGCAGATATTGTAAGTGAAGCAATGGATTATGCTATCAAGGAAACTTCAAGACGTCGTATGATTCAAGAAGAATATAATAAAGAACATGGTATAATTCCAAAGACAATAATTAAAGAAATAAAAGAAGTAGTAAGTAATGAAAATGAAGAAAAACTTACTAAACCAAAAACTAAGATGTCTAAGCATGATCGTGAACAAATTCTTGCTACTATTGAAGCTGAAATGAAAGAAGCGGCTAAGAATCTTGATTTTGAACGTGCTATGGAATTAAGAGATATCCTATTTGAAATGAAAAGTGAATAAGGTGGTAATATGAGAATAACTTCAAAGGAAGCTTTAGAATTATTAAAAAGTGGTGTAGTAGAATCTGATGATGAACTACAAGAAGCAAGGAATAAATGGGTTCTACATTCGATATGTGTTGGTGATACAGCTAGGATTATTGCATATGCTTTTGGAATTGATGAAGATTATGCAGCTGCATTAGGTTATATCCACGATATTGGAAGGAAAATAAGTCATCCAAGACATGCTATAGAAGGATATCATTATATGGTTCAAAATGGTTATCCAGAAGAAGCTTCTATCTGTTTAACCCATTCTTTTATTGATAATAATATTCATCTTGTGGCAGGTGGAGAAGTAGAAGAAGGAGAAACTAAAGAATTTATTAAAGGTTATTTGGGAAGTAGAGAGTTATCTTTATATGATAATATCATTCAAATATGTGATCTTATGTGTTTACCAGAAGGAGTAACCACTTTAGAAAAAAGACTTTTAGATATCTATTCTAGAAAAGGAATACATTCTAATACCCCAGCTCATTATCAAAATGCTATTGGATTAAAAGAGAAGCTTGAAACAATGTTAGGATGTTCACTATATAGTTTGTTTGATGATATGAAAGAAGAGGATATAAATAGTGCAGCAAAGGATGCTGAGGCAATCGAAACCATGATTAGAGATAACAGAGTAAGTATTCTAAAAAAATAAAATACTCTTTAATTTAGATATATAATATGATATTATTTATCTAGAGTAGGAGAATGGGTATGAAAAATAAAAAGGCTAGCGCTAGTGATTATTTAGCTATAAATAAGTTTATTAACTACATGCTATTCCTTGCCAAATATGCAGCTTTAATCTTATGTGTATTGATGGTAGCAGTAACAATGTTTTTGGGAATGATGTTAGTTATGAAGGGAGAACATATTCCAGCAGATACTTTATCAGAGACTATTAGTTTTGTTACTGATATATCATCAGATGAAGCAACCAATATTGTTGCAACAATTGGAAGTTTCAAGGTAACAGTTGCTATCATTGGATATACTATTGCAGTTGCAATAAGTACTGGACTTTTAAGAGTTATATTAGGTAAATATAAAGATATATTTAATTCTATCGTTAGTGGTAATGCTTATGATACAACAACTTTAGAAGAGATAAATGATTGTATTCCATTATCAATATTACTTACATTTATTCAACCAATTCTTATCTGTTTAATTATAGTTACTATTGGAATATTTGATTATAATACTATTAATGTTAGTGGAATAATATTCCTAGGAATATCTTATATAGGTAAATTATTGATTGAAAGTGGAAATGATTTATATAAACGTAATATGCGACTTTCAAAAGAATTATCCGATATAAAAGCTTATGAAAGTGAATTAAAAATGTCAGCATTAAAGAAACAAGCTGAAGCTAAAAAAGAAGAAAAAGTTGTTAGTAAAAAGGAAACTAAAAAGGCGATAAAAACAGAAGATAAGAAGAGTACTCAAAAGAAGGAAGAAACTAAAAAAGCTCAACCAGCAACCAAGAAAGTAACTAAAAAAGACACTAAAAAGACTACTACAAAATAGTAGTTTTTTTTGTTATAATTTTTTTAAGGAGTAACAGCTATGTATAAATCAAATATTAACTTTAATCTTTATAAAACCTTCTATGATGTTGCAACTTATGGAAGTATATCTAAAGCCGCAATGATGAACTATACTTCTCAACCAGCAATATCTAGAAGTATTAAAACATTAGAAGATGAATTGAAAACTAAACTATTTTTTAGAACCAAAAAAGGCATTGAATTAACCGATAAAGGAAGAGAACTATTTTTCTATGTTGAACAAAGCTACAATTCACTTGTAGTAGCAGAGCGAAGTATGTTTGAAACGGAAAAGTTAGATCGAGGAAAATTATCTATTGGTATTCCTTCACATATTGCAACTTTTTATCTATTTGATGCAATTGATGCTTTTCATAAGGAATATCCCAATATTGAAATAACTATCATATCTAAATCTACTAAAGGATTACTTGAAAAATTAAAAAGTCATGAAATTGATTTTATTATTGACTCTGAACCTATAAAAATTAATGATAAAGAGATTATAACCAAACATATTAAAGAATTAAATAATACGTTTGTTGCTAGTGAATTTTTTGATATTTCTAAAATTAAATCACTAAAGGATTTAGAGAATATTCCTTTGATATTACCAATAAAAGGAACTGCAAATCGTACAGCATTAGATTCTTTCTTTATCGGACAGGGTATAACTGTTAATAATGTGTTAAATATTCATACATCTGAGGTAATAATAGGTGCTATAAAAAGAAGTCTTGGTGTAGGGTATGTTATTAGAGATTTAGTACTAGATGATATTAAGAGAGGTACACTAAAAGAATTAAAGTTTGATAATATTCCTAGTGTAGGTATAAGTTTAGTATATATTCCCGAATATATAACAACATCTCCAAGAGAATTCTTAAGTAAGTATTTTAATATTAAAATATAATTATCTATATCTTTTTTGATATATTTACAATAAAAAATAAGCATTTTTCAAATGTTTATTTTTTATTTATTATT
>CAMXBB010000074.1 GCA_947179265.1 uncultured Bacillota bacterium | reverse complement strand
TAACCACTGAGCCATCTCTCCAGCCCCTGAAATATTATTAATTATATTATTATCGTTTTTTTCTTTTATATCTGTAAATGCTTTAGAATTGTGTGAGATGTCCGAGGAATATCGAAAATGGCTTAATCTAAGTGATTCAGAAAGAAAACAATATTTAGAACCTCGTTATTGTAAGGATGACTACAAAAATTCTTCAGCTTCTCAGCTTTTGGAGGTCGAAAACTATGTAGATATCAAAGAAAGTACTCATTCTATTACTTCATCTTCTATAACTCAAAAACGTTATAATTCTTATGACTATGGTATAGTAACTCCAGCAAAAGATCAAAGAAGTACCAATTCTTGTTGGGCTTTTGCTAGTTTATCTACGGTTGAAACAAGTGCAATAATGGATGGCTTATCAGGTGTTGCGTTATCTCCTAAACATGTTGAATATATGGTAACTAGAAATGCCTTTTTAGATAGAACCAATGATATGGGGTTTGATAGAGAACTAGATGCTGGGGGCAATCCTTATTTTGCAGCTTCATACTTTTTTAGACATGATGGGCCAATACTAGAACAATCGATGCCTTTTACGAAGACTCATTCGAAGATCAATTCGATATATCTTCCTGACGATGAAGCTTATTATGATATTGGGTCCTATCGTAGTGAATACTATGAGACAGCATCATCTTGTAGTATAAGCCAAATAAGTACTGTTAAAAATTATATTCTTGAACATGGTTCGGTAGCAGCATCTGTTTATTACTCAGACATATATTTGAATAAGGGCCTTTACTATAATTACTACTCAGCTATTGAATCTAGAAGTAGCAATCATGCTATAACTATCGTTGGATGGGATGATACAATATCTGCTTCTAATTTTAAAAATGCCAAAAATGATGGGGCATGGATTGTAAAGAATTCGTGGGGAATTGACTGGGGAAACAATGGAACTTTTTATGTTTCCTATGATGATATTCGTATATGTGGTAGTTTGACGGTATTTTATGATGTTCGAAAAAATACTTATGACAATACTTATTATGCGTCTGATACTTTAGCTAATGTTTCTTTTCCAATGAATGGTGGATACGTATATACTAAGGCTAAATTTGAAAAAAAGGGTAGTAGTGATGAATATCTTGATAAGGTAAGTGTTGAAGTTAATGAAGGTAATAGTTATAACATCTATGTAACTACCAATGCTGATTCTAATGCTGATTGGATAGAAGTAGATAGTGGTTATGCTACGGTTAATAGTGTTGTAACAGCTAGATTCGAACCCATAAAGATTACTGGAACTTATTATGTGATTGTAAAGTATTCTGGGGGAAACTTTCCAGCAATGTGTAAAACATTATTCAACGATATTCATGATAAAATAGATATTTCTACTGATACTAATTACTATACAAAGAATAGTAAAACTTCATGGAAGGATATGAGTACGATTTCTGAGAGAAGTCTTGTTTCTGGATGTGAACCAGTAATATATGCTTATACTACGAATGGTTTTAGTGGAAGTCCAACATTCAAAATAGAATCTTTAACAGGAACTTCTTCTAAAGTATATCAATATACTGATGATTATTTTAAATTAAATATCAGTAGTTCTAATATAATTAGTTATCAAAAGTTTAGTTTTAAAGTTTATAATGAAGCAAATAAAGATGTATCTAGTTATTTTGAGATAACTAATGCTATTGCTAATGGCATAGTAAAGATAAAACCAACATCAGATGCTTTAGCAGGTACATATAAAATTGCCGTAACGTATGAGAATAAAACCCTTGAAAGTGAATTTACTATTCATGAACTCATTTCATCATCAAATTATACTATTGATCAAAACTATATAATAATTGGTTTAAAAGCGGAAAAAAAGCTTGATAAGGATTCTTTTATATCTAATATAGATTTCAATAGTAATAGTTATAAATTATTATCATCTTCTTCGACAGATATTACAACATCAGTAGATCTAATTGGTACAGGAATGCAATTGGATATCAATGGTAAGAGATTTACTATCGTAGTTAAAGGTGATGTTTCTGGTGATGGTGAGATATTAAGTAATGATACTTTATTGATCAAACGTCATTTGGTTTATTTGAATAGATTAAATGATGCTCAAGTATTGGCAGCTGATGTTTCTGGTGATGGCGAGTTGTTGAGTAACGATTCTTTACTCATTGCAAGATTTTTAATTGGGGCTAGGGATAGTTTGTAGGTGATGTTATGAAAAAAATTAATTTGTTAATTATTAGTATAATATCTTTTGTTATTTGCGGAATGAATGTAAATGCTCTTAATAATTATGAGATAACTGTTCCTAGTAGTGCTACTATAGGTAAGAGTTATGATGTAAAGGTTTCATATAAAGGGACTGATGTTGCAGGTAGTTTTCAAATGCAATTTAGTATAGTAAACGCTGAATGTAAGGTTTCATCAACACATTCTAGTGGAGTAACAAATTGTAATGGTGGAGTGTGTCATTCGACATATTCATCTACAGATGGTATCAAAAGTGGAACAACTTTGTTAACTATGTCGTGCGTTAGTAATACCAATAGTACAGCAACATTTAAAGCGTCAACTATCGGTAGTGATGCTTGGGATTACGAAGGATTAAAAAAGATTACTATAAGTTCTGGAAGTAAGTCATTAACTATTTCAGGAACGACTACAAAGAGTACTACAAAAACAACGAAGTCAACTGCTCCTTATCGTACTACTACTAGTTCCTCAACCAAAAAAGCTAGTACAACATCGAAGTCTACTAGTAAATCATCAACTAAGAGTACATCAACTTCCAAACCAACATCTTCTAATAGTGGTGGACAAGAAGTAAATCCAACTTCAACTAATACTACTTTAAAAATTGATATAACAAATGATTCTATAGGTGAAGACCAAAATGAAAAGAATACCGAAAACAAAACGATTAACATTGATAGTATTCCTGAAGCTATTAGATTAAAAGATCTAAAGATAGTAGGTTATGATATCAAGTTTAGTCCTAATAAAATTAACTATTCTATTGAAGTAGATGAGGATGTAAAAGAAATTTATATCATAGCTGAAAAGAGTTCTGATGATATCTTGGTCGATAATGTTGGAGTAGTAAATATTGCAGATCAAAAAGAGTTAATGATTAGGGTATCTAGTAGTACTAGTGATGATTATATTGAATATAAAATAAAGATATCAATCAAAAAACAAGAGGGAATTTCTTTAAAGGTATTTTTAATTACTATTGGAAGTATTCTATTAATTGGAATCATTATAATAGTTCTAAAAGAGATTATGAATGTTAAAAAAAAATCGAATAATCTTAAGATTTCAAATAACAATGTTGAATTTATTGAAAGTCCAGTTGGGGAAAATGTGGTATCTAATGAGATAATGGATGATGATATAGAAATTTTTGAAGCTTATGCAAATCCAGAACAACCAGTGATAACTCCAATCGAATCTAATATCCCACAACAAGGTAATTTGACTAATCAAGTAAGTGATTTAGAAAAAAAACAAATTGACGAAGCTAGTGAAGCTTGGTTAGAAGAAAAAACAATTCCTATAAATACTGACTTGGTTAATAACACTTCTGAGACAACCGATAGTCCAGTAATTGGAATTAATCAAGCTTTTAGCAGCGTTGATGATTATTCTGATAAACAATAAAACTACTTAAAAAAGTAGTTTTATTTTATTTGAATCAATCGTTTAATTAGACTTCTAATTGTTTCTTTTTTTGCTGGTTGTTCATCTAGTGGTACTTTAAAAGATAATTCTAAGTTTTCTAATCCTTTTTTCTTCAAATCACTTTCGAAGCTTTCAAAGAATTCTATAAGAGACTTAGTGATCATATTAACAATTGCTGATGTCTTTTGAGCTGATTTAGCCTTAGCATGAAGGTAGATATCACAATGATTAAATTCATCTGGTGTGCATCCTAAAAACATATAATTATCGATATCAAAATCATCTCCAGAGGATAATTTAATTCCTAACAAACTGGTATGATTGGAAAATCTTTGATAACACATGTTCAGCCCTGGATATTGTATTCTATTTGCTTTTAAAGCTTTTTTTATTTCAATAATCAACTTAGCTATTATTTCTGTGTCAATGTCTAAATCTGAAAGAGTATCAAGATTGTTAAAGTTATATAAATCAATATTGTTTTCCATAATTCCTCCTATAGGGTATAATAACATAATTTATTAATAAAAAACACTCGCTATTAATCGAGTGTTCATATTCTAAATGGTGACCCGTACGGGATTTGAACCCATGAATGCATGCGTGAAAGGCATGTGTGTTCAACCACTTCACCAACGGGCCGTGCATATAGAATATACTATATCTATAATACCTTTGTCAATAAGAAAATATATTATGCTTTTAAATTTATAAAGTGTTATAATATTGGTGTGAGGAATAAAACATATGAGTGATATTATAAGAAACAAGAAGATTATTACATTTTTATATTTAGGTATTATAGCTATTATTTTATTGTGTGCATTCCTTTTTTCAGTAAAAGGCAAAAAAGAAGATGTAGCTATTGTTTTGAATGGAAATGAATATTACAAATTATCTTTAAATAACGATTATGTTGATGAAGGCTTTTCTATTAAAATTAATAATAAAGAAATCGATTTAGAAAATGTTGATTACAAGATTAAAGAAAATGTTAATAAAGAGGTAATCGGGCAATATGAAGTTGACTATGAGATTAATTATGATGATAAGATTTATAAAGCAAAGAGATATGTTGAAGTAGTTGATGACGTTAAACCTGATATTATCGTGAATCAAGATTATGTTGCAAAATATTATTGCAAGAAAAAAGATAAGTTGAATATTGATTATCAAGCTGAAGATAATTATGATGGAATTATAACTGATAAAGTAGTAGTTGATGTTAAAGATGATCATGTTTCTTTATCGGTAAAAGATAGTGCTGGAAATGAAAGTAAAAAAGAAGTTCCTATCAAGATTATTAATGATGAAGATGCAGCAATAATAACTTTAAATGGTAAAGAATTAATATATCTAGCTGTTGGTGATGAATACAAGGAAGAAGGAGCTTCACTAACTGATGGATGTGGTAAAGATAGTAATGAATCTTTAAATATTAGTGGAACAGTTGATACAAGTACTCCTGGTGAATATCTTATTAAGTATAGTTATGTAAGTGCATCAGGATTAGAAACTATTAAGAATCGCAAAGTTATTGTTTATGAAAAACATAGTAATACTCATAATGTTAATGAAGAACGAGTAATATATCTTACATTTGATGATGGACCTGGAATGTATACTGAAGAATTATTAGATATTTTAAAGAAATATGATGTAAAAGCAACTTTTTTTGTTACTAATCAGTTTAAAAAGTATACCCATTTAATAAAAAGAGAGTATGAAGAAGGTCATGCCATTGGTGTTCATTCTCTTACTCATAAATGGAATATTTATCGAAGTGTTGCTACTTATGTAAAAGATTTTAATGATATGAATCAAATTATATATGATTATACAGGAGAGAGGGTAAGTATTTTCCGTTTTCCTGGAGGAAGTAGTAATACTGTAAGTAAAAAGTATTCTACTGGTGTAGTGAAAGCTATTGCAAGCAAGATGAGTAAAAATGGCTATGTATACTTCGATTGGAATGTTGATTCCGAAGATGCCGCTGGTGCTAATAGCGAAAAAATAATTAATAACGTAATAAATGGAATAAATTCTAGGAAGTCATCAGTTATTTTAATGCATGATATTAAGAGAAGTACTGTTTCCTCGATTGAAACTATTATAAAATATGCATTAGACAATGGTTATACATTCAAAACTTTGATGGTTAATTCCCAAACATGTCATCATAGTATCAATAATTAATTGATTTAACGTCAAGATTATTCTATAATAAATTCAAGAAGTATGAGGTATATTAGTATGGCAAAAAAAGAAAATGATACTGTATTAGATAAAAAGACTAAAGAACAACTTAAGCAAGATATAATGGAAGAAATAAATACGAAGCATAAAGATGAAATTTGTTCTGCCATTGTAGACGATGTAAAAAAAAGTTTTGATCATGAATATAAAGAAGCACTTAAATCCCAAATATCTAGTGAAATAATGGATGATATAAAAAAAGATATTGCTAAGGAACAAAAAAAGATTAATCGTGCTAAGAGTTTTAAAATATTTAGATTATATATCTATATCTTATTGCTTATAGCAGGTGCTTGTTATATGATCTATTGTCTTTATAAATCAGATAATATTGAAATATTGAAAACAGGTGGGAAAACTACTTCAAGTGTAACAACTAAGGAGACTACTACTACAGAATTAATAAAGGATTTAGATTGGTATATAAAAGAATATGGCAGTTTACTAGATAGTATTAAAGTAGCAGATTTTGACCTATTTAAAGGAAATATATCGATGAATACTTTAGCAGCTGATTCTAAGCTAGCTTTAGCATATCGATTACTAGATAAGTCAACTATCAACGTTGATGGTATTATAAATACTATTTCTGAAGAAGATATTATGAATGCTTATAATAAATTATTTGGTTCAAATGAAGGTTATGTAGCTACTAATTTTATGGCTGATAATTTAAGTTATGCTTATTCGACTAATAATAGAGCTTACATTGCAATATCTAATAATTCAGAAATAGATGATATAGCAACCAATAAGATTATTGATATCAAAGAAAATAATGGTGAAATAATTATAACTACGATAGTTGCTCTTATTAAGGATAATAATGTATATAATGTAGAAAACTTGGATGAAGCAGTAGGTCCTAAAGCTGATTTAAGTACTTATGCGGATTCTTTAACTAAAGTTGATTACCGATTTAAGAAGGTAAATGATAGTTATTATATAGATAGCATCGTGAAAAGATAATTGATTATATTCAATTATTTTTTTATAATTAATTTAGGTGAAAAAAATGAAAGAGAAGTTAAAAGAAAATGACTATTGTTTAGTTATAGCAATCATATTAACAGTTATAATCTTAGCAATAGGGGTTTTCTCAATAGATTATATATTAAATCGCTCAGATAACTTGTTTGATAGTGATAGTGATATTGATTATAATGTTGTACCAGAATATGAGGATGATATAAATCTTTTAG
>CAMXBB010000073.1 GCA_947179265.1 uncultured Bacillota bacterium | reverse complement strand
AAAAGCCTTATAGGCGCATATGAAAAACCACCAGCTAAGCTGGTGGAAATTTATTTGCATTTTTTTCTTTTCTAGTTAACTTTTACATTTTTATATGTTATATTATAAATAATAGGAAGTGAGTGGTTATGAAGAAATTATTTAAAAGTGTATTGCTTGTCTTTCTTTTTTCTTTTCTAATTTTAGGTTTTTCAAGGTTAGATTGGCAAGTAGAAGCTAAAGAAGCAAAATTTATTGATATCATCACAGGTACAGGAAAGAACCTTGGTGATGAAGTTGCAATAGGGGACGAACACTTCTATATCTTAAGCTATGATGGTGAAGAGATAAGAATGCTAGCTAAGTATGGATTAGATATTGATGTTGAATGTGTACCTCTTATGGCTATGGGTAACACTAGAGAAAGTTTTCCAGAAGTAACTTGTAAAATAAGACCAACATCAACGGGTCTTCAAAGTTCAAAGGTAAGTGGAATAACAAATCATGGTGAAGCCATTGTTGGAACTCCATATGCAACTTATAAAAAATATGGAAAATATCCAAGTTCATATCAAGGAAGCATGGCTGAGGAATATGTTAATAAATATGTTGAATTGTTAAAGAAAAAATATAATGCTAATGTAACAGGTGACTTAGTTAATGCAATGGATTTAAATATTATTGAAAGAGAAATGCCAGTAGAAACTAAAGTACAAGTTGATTATGAACCAAATACTGATTGGATACCTAAAAAGGTAAAATGGTTCTTCGATTTAACTTATTGGACCAAAGTAGCATATGACTATGAATTTGTTGCAGAGGTTAACAGTGAAGGATATATCGATGAATATTATGTTGGTAATGTAACCGCAATAAGGCCAGTAATAGTAGTATCGGTGGATAATCTAAAAGGCGAATCTTCAAAAGAGATATGCAAAGATAATATCTGTTTTACAGATAATGACGGAGACGGAAAGGTATCAATGTCAGACAAGATATGTGTTGATAAAGAATGCTTCTATGTATTACAAAATACCGGATATGAAGTAAAGATGCTAGCAAGATATAATCTTGAAATTGGATCTAAGTGTATTTCTGATTATGATTACTCACCATATCCACAATCAACAGCTTTCAGTATAGATGGACCAAGAAGTGTATGTTCAGTAATAGCACAAGCAACTAGACTTCAAGATATAAAAGCTAAAGGCTTATATGGCGAACTTGGTTATGATATGGAAACATATGGTGTAACAGAATATGCCAATAGAGTAGTATCAGGAAATACATGTTCATCATATAAAGGAAGTTTAGCACAAGGATATGTAGATAATTATGTTAAATATTTAAAGAGTATATCTAATATTGACTATAAAGGAACTTTATTAAAGTTAGACGATATTGAGGATGCCATTGGTGATGAATTAATTTCTTATGATAGAGAGAAAAACCTTATGACTAAGGAAAAAGAAATGCCTTCATTAAGTATTAAAAGATTTGAAAATAATAAATCTGCAGGATATGATTTCCTAGATTTATATAGCAACGAAAAGATTCCTGGTTGGCTATATAGCAGAACTTATTGGACAAGAACTTCATTAAGTGAAGATTACTTAGTTGCAGTACTATTTGCTGGAGTTGCTGTACCTATGGATTGTGAAGAAAATGATATAGCAGGAATAAGACCATTAATAACCATACCACTAGAAGCAGTACCAACAAGTGACAAAAACATAGATATAAGTGCATGCTACGAATGTGATGGAGAACTTGTATGGACTGATAAACCTGGTAAATCATGTAAGAAGGACGAAACAATAACTAATAAAGGTATGTGTGTTAATAATCCAAAAACAGGTGTTAGAAGTTTCATTATCATCTCACTAATCGTTGCATTATTGATGTCATTAGGATATGTGTTATATAGAAGATATAATAGATTTGGAAGAATTTAATATAGGCTAGGAGGAAAAAGAATGAAGAATATATTAAAATATTTGATGGTTATTCTTATTTTGGGAACTGTTGTAGTTGGTGTCGGAAATATTGACTTCAAAGTAGAAGCTCAAAGTGGGAAATACATCAATGTAATCAAAGGAACAGGAAAAGATTTTGGTGATGAAGTAGCAATAGGCGATGAACATTTCTATGTTATTAAATATGATGGTAATAAGTTAAAATTACTAGCTAAATACGGAGTTGATACTGAATCAACTTGGTTACAAAGTGAAAGTGTTAATAAAGGATTCCATGCAGGAGTAATAAATGGTATTCCATATGTTACTGAAAATAGACATGGCGAAGAAGCTACAGATTATGAAGGAAGTAATTTGGAGTATTCAGTAAATAAATATGTTAAGACATTAAATAGTAAATATAATATAAATGTAGAAGGAAGTATTGTTGGTTTAGAAGATGTGATCTTCAGTGTACAAAATTTTGTACCAGATATTTTAGAAATATATTCTAAAATTAAACCAGATATTAAAAATTTAATTTCATTAATAGATCGTGGTAATTTTGAGATAAAAGACTTTAAGCCATTTGTAAATGTAGTAGTTAATAATCTTTATGAATTAATAGATAAGTATAATTATTTAGTAGATATATCTTATTGGACAACATTTCCAGTTGGAAGTGAAGTAATGATTACTATACCTAATTTGGGAAATCGTCTTGAAGCTTTAAAAAAGATTCTTGGAGTAAAAGATGTTGATGAATTATTTGAATTAATTGAACAAATAGCAAATGCGGATAATGATGAAATGGATGAAATAATGAATACACGCATTGCTCCATTAGTAACTTTAGTTCTAAAGCAAATTGAAGATAAAGGTATATTAAGACCAATCATAACAGTATCATTAGATGAAATCAATTTTAAAGAACCAAAGATATGTGAAGGAGAAGTATGTTTTACTGATTATGACGCAGATAAAAAAGTATCTCAATCAGATGAAGTTTGTATTGGTGAAGAATGCTTCTATGTAATAAGCACTGATAATCATAACGTTAGAATGTTAGCAAAATATAATCTTGAAACAGGATATGAGTGCCCTCAAAATATAGAATATCAAACAGGTGTTGCTCCAAGATGTAACAAAATTAGTAATGCTAGCGGAAGACAACATAATAAAGCACTTGGTGCTAACCTTATTAATACATTAATAAATATTCCTAGTGAAACATATGGTGTAACAGAATATGCTAACTCTAAAACAATGGGAAGTAATCCAAATTCTTATAAAGGAAGTTTAGCAAAGGAATATGTTGATAATTATATTGATTATTTAAAGACAATTTCTAAACAAGAATTTACGGGTACATTATTAAATATGGACGATATTCAAGCTTTAGCTAAAAAGAAACTATATGATGTAAGTGAATTTACTGAATTAGTACCAAATCCTAAGTCATTAAAATCTATGAATAATTTAGGATTGAAGTTTAATAAAAAGACATTACAATCTATGGCAGTTGGAAATGGACCAGAAGATATAATACTTCTATATGACATGGATGTTCCAAGTTGGTTATATTCATCAACTTACTGGACTAAAACTGGTGTTGAGGAAGAAGGAGTTGTTGCAATTACTTCTGCTGGTATTACAATGACTGGTGAATATGATTCTAATGAAGCAGCGGGAATAAGACCAGTTGTAACTATGGAATTAAGTGCTATTCCAGTTAGAGCTGAAAGTGCTTGTTATGAGTGTGATGGAGAATTAGTATGGACTGATAATCCAGCAGCATCTTGTAAAAAGAATGATTCTATAACAACTAAGGGAATGTGTATTAATAATCCAAAAACAGGACTTAGAAAAGTAGTTATTGTATTAGCTATAGTATTATTATCTATGGTATTAGGATATACTCTATATAGAAGATACAATAGATTTGAAAGAGTTTAAAACAAGGTTTAGTCCTTGTTTTTTTCATATTGAATGGGATATGGTTTTATGATATTATTACTATAGAAAATAGGGAGAGTAGTTATGAAGAAATTATTTAAAAGTATTCTATTAGTGTTTACATTTTTTATATTGAGTTTAAGTGTAAATGCCAAAGAAGCAAAGTTTATTGATGTTATCACTGGAACAGGAAAAACTTTTGGTGATGAAGTAGCAATCGGAGATGAACATTTTTATGTTTTAAGCTATGATGGCGAAGAGATAAGATTGCTAGCAAAGTATGGATTAGATATCGATTTGGAATGTGAACCTAATCTTAAATCCGGAAAAGAGAATACAAAGAATAGTTATGATCCATCACCAACTTGTAAGATAAGACCTAACCCAACTGGTCTTCAAAGTTCTAAAGTTGATGGTGAATATACGGGTGATGGAGCAATTATTGGAATTCCTTATATAACTAATAAGAAATATGGAGAATATCCAAGTGCATATAAAGGAAGTTTAGCAGAGGAATATGTTAATAAATATGTTGAATTACTAAAGAAAAAGTATAATGTTGATGTAACAGGTGATTTAGTAAATGCAATTGATATGAATAGAATGGAAATCTATTTACCACGATCTGCAGCACTTTTCACTAGTAATGCACCAACTATACCTGAAAACATGAGATGGTTTTTTAGCCTTAACTATTGGACAAGAGTCGCTTACGATTATGACCGAGTAGAGGTTGCAAATAAATATGGTTATTTTGATAGTTATGACGTTATGGATGTAACAGCAGTAAGACCAGTAATAGTAGTATCAGCAGATAATTTAAAAGGCGAATCTCCAAAAGAGATATGCAAAGATAATATCTGTTTTACAGACAATGATGGAGATGGAAAAGTATCAATGTCTGATAAGATTTGTGTTAATAAAGAATGTTTCTATGTATTACAAAATACCGGATATGAAGTAAAGATGTTAGCAAGATATAATCTTGAGATTGGATCAACTTGTATACCTGATTATGGATATGGCAATACCAACTTACAAGCTAATAGTTATGGTCCATCAACAATTTGCTCAGTAATAGCTCAAGCAAGTAGAATTCAAGATAAGAATGCCAAAGGATTTATTGGTGATTATGGTTTTGATGCTGAAATATATGGTGTAACAGAATTTGCTAATGAAGTAGTATCAGGAAATATGTGTTCATCATATAAAGGAAGCTTAGCAAAAGAATATGTAGATGGGTATGTTGAATATTTGAAGAAAATTTCAAAAATTGAATTTAAGGGCTCTTTATTAAAAATTGAAGATATCGAGGATGCTATTGATGATGAACTGATTTCTTATGAGATGGCTAGAAGTAATTTTACAACTCAAAAATTGGAATTCCCTTCATTGAGCATAAAAAGATTTGAAGAAAATAAAAAGTCAAATTATGGCTTTATAAATTTATTTGAAGATGAAAAAGTTCCAACATGGTTATATAGTTCATCATACTGGACAAGAACTTCTTTAGATGAATATGATTTAATGGCAATTATATCTGTGGGAGCATCTGCACCAATGGATTGTGAAGTTAATGATATGTTTGGTATAAGACCTTTAATAACAATTCCAATCGAAGCAATCCCAACAAGTGAAAAAGTAATAGATACAAGTGCATGCTATGAATGCGATGGAGAGTTAGTATGGACTGACAAACCTAGTAAATCATGCAAAAAGGATGAATTAATAACTTCAAAAGGAATGTGTGTTAATAACCCCAAAACAGGTATTAGAAAATATGTTGTTATTTCATTGATAGTAGCATTATCTATGGTACTTGGATATGTGTTATATAGAAGATATAATCGATTTGGAAGAATTTAAAGCAAGGAAATCATCCTTGTTTTTTTGTTGAAAGAAATAGTAGTTTGTGATACGATTAGCATAGAAAATAGGGAGAGTAGTTATGAAAAGAATATTTAAAAGTGTTTTGTTTGTGTTTATCTTTGCATTTCTAATATTAGGATTTCCAAAGCTTGATTTAAAAGTAGACGCAAAAGAAGCAAAATTTATTGATGTCATCACAGGTACAGGAAAAAATCTTGGTGATGAAGTAGCGATTGGAGATGAACACTTCTATATCTTAAGTTATGATGGTGAAGAGATAAGAATGCTTGCAAAATATGGTATCGACGTTGATTTGGAATGTGGATACTATACAATGCCAAGTGTTAGTAGAGAATCTGCCAATACTTTTGGTCTATCAGTAACTTGTAAAATAAGACCAACATCGACTGGATTACAAAGTTCAAAGATAAGTGGTATCCTTGGTTCTAATGGAATTACTATTGGAACTACTTATTCATCACGCGACAAATATGGTAAGTATCCAAATTCTTATCAAGGAAGTTATGCGGAAGAATATGTTAATAAGTATGTCGATTTATTAAAGAAAAAATACAATGCTAATGTGACAGGCGATTTAGTTGATATTATGGATTTGAATATCATAGAAAGAGAAATGCCTTATAGTCGTGTTGATTCAGAACAAATACAAATTCCTGAAAAAATTAAGCGGTTTTTCGGATTAAATTATTGGACTAAAGTAGCATATGACTATAATCGAGTAGAAGTAGTTGAAAACAATGGATATATTGATGATTATTATGTAGAAGAAGTAGCTGCTATAAGACCAGTAATAGTAGTATCAGTGGATAATTTAAAGGTTGAATCTCCAAAAGAGATATGCAAAGATAATATCTGTTTTACAGACAATGATGGAGATGGAAAAGTATCCATGTCTGATAAAGTGTGTGTTAACAAAGAATGTTTTTATGTATTACAAAATACCGGATATGAAGTAAAGATGCTAGCAAGATATAATCTTGAAATTGGATCTAAGTGTATTTCTGATTATGGATATGAAGAAGAGAGTTTAGAAATTTTGAGTGGTGAATCTTCGAGGTCCACTTGTTCAGTAATAGCACAAGCAAGCAGAATTCAAGATAAAAAAGCTAGAGGATTATATGGTGATTTTGGATATGATACGGAAACATATGGAGTAACAGAATATGCTAATGAAGTAGTATCAGGAAATATGTGTTCATCATATAAAGGAAGTTTAGCACAAAAATATGTTGATGCTTATGTCGATTATTTAAAAAGTATTTCTAATATTGAATATAAGGGTAATCTATTAAAAATAGATGATATTGAAGATGCTATTGGTGATGAATTAATTTCTTATGATAGAGGGAAAAATCTTATGACTAAGGAAAAAGAAATGCCATCATTGAAT
>CAMXBB010000072.1 GCA_947179265.1 uncultured Bacillota bacterium | reverse complement strand
ATATTAAATTGTTTTTAATTATATAAACATTAGAAAATAAAGAAAGAAGTAATAACAATGGATAAGAAACATGTATATATAGAATATGCTAATAAAACCTTTAAAGGTAAAGCATTGGAATTGGTTTTAAGAAACATTGAACTTTTTTATGATGATACAGTGATTAAAAATTTCAATAAATATAAAGTTGGTGATGATGTAAGATTGGCAAAAGGAACTTTCATTCATGGAATACCAGGTATGTTAGATAACTTTGATTGGATTATTGAAAATGGCTTTTTAGCAATAGATTTTACGGGAATGAGTGAAGGTAAAAATAAGATTAAAAATAGTATTGGAATGTGGAATATTCAAAGTGATATGTTGCTAAGAGATTATATAAATTCTTATAGTGGTTTGACGATTACTTACACTATTGGTAGAGGACCAGAATCTAAGAATGTTTCTGAATTGGTTCCATATCACAAGTTTGATGAATTTACTGAGAGAATTAATAATGATAATAGTATTTGGACGTATTGGGGAGAAAAAACTAAAGAGGTAACATTTTTACCGAGTTTAGTATCTGATAAAAGACAAATTGCATTTATTTTAAATATGGAAAGTGATTATGCAAAAGAAATAGCTTCTGCTGATGTATGGAATACGGAATTAGATGATGACACATTAACTGAATTTTTAGATTACCGATATTATCCGAAGTTTATTGAATTGCGATTTGATAAAGATGCAACTACTACAGATAGAGAATCAGCAATCATGTTTGGGCTTCCAATAAAATTAGTGGAAGGAGTATTTGTTGGAAGAAACATTGAACAAGATAAAAGTGCATTGGAATATATAAAATCGAAATTACCTGATGCATATATATGTAATTTAGATGGTAAAGTAATTGTTGAATAATGATATGCATTAGTGATACGATATATAAATAGAAAGGAAGAACTATATGAACCAAGAAGAAACTTTATTTTATACTGACTTAGTATATCATATAAGAAAATTAGCAGGTCTAATTACAAATGAAGATCCTGAACGCGAAGAAAGAATAGTAATAAGAGAAAAAGATAAAAAACAAACTGATGAAAATGGAAATCCAACTTATTTTCTATCAGATTTTACTCTAGCATTATTTGCTTTTACTTTGAATGTGTCTCGTAAAGCTGAATGTATGTTGAATGGTCCAAGTGACTTGCATAAATATCCAGAAGAAGTTAAGGAGGCAATTAAAGATTTTTATTTAAAAATAGCTGAAGATTATTCGGAAACTCCAGGTGGTAGATATATTGATGGAGGACCAGCTTCTGGTGAAGATTTCCGAGATAATGTGTTAGAACCAAAATATCTTGAATGTCTTTCTAATAATCAAAAACTAGTAATTGATTTTGATGGCGGATATGGATATTCAACAGGATTCTTAGAAGAGGCTTTTGGAGGAATGATTAGAAAAGGATACAATTGTAAGGAATTATTAGAACATATGGTATTCATATATACAGAAGAACCAGACAGAATAGCAGAGATAATTACTTATATGGAAGAAGAACAAGAAAGATTAGATAAAGAAGGTAAAAAAGTAAAAGCTTATACACCTCCTAAAGATTAGTATGATATTTTAAGATTAAGATTGGTATTAGCCAGTCTTTTTTATTGATAAAACCACGAAATATTGGTATTATTAAAGTAGTATGGAAGTGAATATTATGACTAAAGAAATATCTTTATTTGAACATAATGAAAAAGCTTATGAAGCTTTAGCTTCTTCACTTGAAAAAAATCCGCTAGCGTTTTTAGAACACGCTACAGGAACTGGTAAATCTTTTATCTTATTAAAACTCTTATATATGAAGATGAGAAAGAAAAGAATACTATTTATATCTCGTCATTATGAGATGTTTGAACAATTAATCAATGAGCAAATGCCTGCATTAGGGATTTCAATTAAAGACTTCTTTAAGTTTGATGTAGAAATTTATCCCAATATATTAAAAATGGATATGGAAGAAGTCTTAAAAAACTATGATTGCATTATATGGGATGAAGCTCATCATTGCGGAGCACCTAAATGGAGTGTTAAGGTTAATGAAGCTAAGGAAATAGTTAAGAGGACTCCTGGTAAATATATGATTGGAGCAACAGCAACTAGAATTCGCTATCTTGATGATTATATGGATGTTGCTGAAGAATTTTTTGATGGCAATGTAGTAAGTGTACTTCCAGTAACTAGAGCAATACTAAAGAATCTACTTCCTGCGCCATCAATCATATTAACAGCTCAAGAATGTATAGAGCGTATCGAAAGATTACAAAAGAAATTAAGTAAAATTCCGGCTACTCCTAAGGTAGTAGAATATCAACGATATCTTGAAAATATGAAAAGGGAGTTAATCGATGAATTCTATGTTGGTCATGTTTTAAAAAAATATGGAGTCAAACCTGGAGAAAAATATATTGTTTTTTGTAGCGATATAAATGATCTTAAACGCAGAATGAAGGATGCTGAAGAATGGTTTAAAGATATTGGTCCAGTAAAAATGTTTGCTGCTCATAGTGGACAAAAACGAACAACAAATATTGAGCAAATACAAAGTTTCTCTAAAAAGAGAGATGAAATAAGTTTAATGTTTGCTGTTGATATCTTTAATGAAGGATTTCATATTGATGGTGTAGATGGTATTCTTATTTTTAGGAAAACTAAATCACCAATTGTTTATTGGCAACAGCTAGGAAGAGCATTGTCATTTTCAGCACGTAGAAAACAAATTAAGATTTTTGATTTTGCAAATAATACTAGTGAAAATAAGATAGTTTATCAATTATATAAGGAAATGTTAGAAGAAGCTAGAAATCTAATTATGGAAGATCCAGCTAATAAAGCTTTATATGAAGAAATATTAAGTCGTTTCCAAATTGTCGATCAAACAACTTCAATATTAGAGGAATTGCGTGATATTGAATCTAAAATTGATACAGAATTTATTATTAGTAGTAGAGTAGATATGGCTATTAGTAAGCTTGAAGAATATCGTGCTTTTTATCCTCAAACAGATTTTAATGATGAATTAGCAAATGATTGTTTAAGTTATGAATATGTAAGAGCGTTTGGGTATGTATGTGATGTTGAGGATTATTTATCTTTAGAACAAATAGAGAGAATTCAAAATCTGAATATAAACTTTACTGCAAAAATTGATTTGCCAAAGAAAAAACGTTTAGAAGTTTTAGGAGAACATAAAACCTTCAAGGAAATGGAAGATAAAAAGTTGGAAAGCTTCATTTCATCTTATGTTGATTTCTGTAATACTAATAATAGAAGACCAACAGCTGCTGATGATGCAGAACTCTATAAAACATATCGTGAATATTTAAGAATTTTAAGTAAGAGTAAATTAAACAGATTATTAGCAAGAATTCCTTTTAGATTAACTTTAGAGGAGACTATCCTTTTAGGTAATTATCCATCTCGAGCTGATATATACGATTATCTAGATAGTATTAAATCTAAACTTAGTCAAAGTATTGCTTTAGATGATATTGAGATTAGAGTATTAAAGAAGATAAGTCATGCTATACCATCCAAGGATAGAGAAGTATTAGATTATTTGACGATTTATACTGATACTAAATATCAAATCGATGAAGCGATAGCGATTATAAGAGATTATAAATCTAAAATAAGTGTACTTGATACAAAGATATATAAGAAGGCTTTAAGAATAATTAGCCGATTGGCTTTGCGAGTTACCAATGACCAATTTGCTGCATTACTGGAATTAGGTGTCCCTCTTCCAAGTAAGATAAACATGACGATGGAAAAACGTTTAAAAGAGTTAGATGGATTTGATTCTTTTTATGACAAAAAGCAAAGTGAAAAGACCCGAGTTATAAATGCATATATACGCTTTCTAAAACAAAATAAACGTCGACCAAATCCGAATATAGTAAGAGAAAAATTATTGCAATCTAATTATGAAGAACAGATGTTTAAAACCACTAGAAAAAAATTAAAGGAACTTACTGATATTTTAGTCGCTCTAAGAATTCCTTTAACTTTGGAAGAAGCAGTATTAACTAGGAATAGTGTTAATATTGATAAACTAGATAACTATATTTTAAGTATTCGTAATAAATTAGTTAATAATCAAATAATAACGGATGTGGAATTGCGAATGTTACGTGCGATAGAACGTGGTGCTTATGATACCAAAATAAATGTTAGCAATTTTATTAAAATGATTATTAATATAAATGATATAAATGTAATGATAACTAACTATAGTTCGCATGATTTAAATGTTTTTCAAAAGCAAAATTTGCTAAGAACTATTTTTTCTAAAAGTAGATTTTTTACAAGAAAACATATTGAACGATTAAGCGAGTTAAATATAACGATACCAAGTGAGATAACTGATTATTTCGATTCCTATCCTAATTATTTGAATTTCTTTGAGCGAGAGATTGAAGAGCAAGAAGAATTTTGGAAAGAATTTGTCACTTATTTGGAAAACCATAAAGCATATCCCAATGAAGATACTATGTTAATGCAAAAATATCGTTATTATTTAAGCTATGCTTCAGTTGAAATTATAAAAAAGATGGTTAATAAAATTAGATCTTTAGGAATAGTGGTAAGTGTTGAAGAAAAAATCATAATACAAGATTTCACTCCAGAAGAAGGTATTAATTATTTTGCGTCAATAAAAGATAAAATTCAAAGAGGAGAAATAATAGATCCATTAGAATCACGTGTATGCCGTGTCATAGATAAGATTATTCCATCTAAGGATTATGATGTTGAAATAAAACCAGCTATGGTAAGTGTTCATAATGAATTAGAAAATAAAATAGTTCGAAATATTAGAGAATGTATTCGATTAAATCCTTTTGAACCAATTGATTTAGAGAATAATTATTCTCTATCTAGAAATAGTATAAGAAGATTAGAAATTTTTAGGATTAATGAATTAGGTAAAAAAGTTCTTAAAGATATTTTGACTACTATTAAAAAGCATAAGAAACCAATTTCTGAAGTAGTTGATGAAAAGTTGCAATCAACCTTAGATGAGATAGCAAATAGTGCAGATTTAGATGGTAATAATGAATTCTTATTAAATCAAGTTAAAGGTTTAAATAGGGAATATATAATAATGCAACAGGGTTTGGAAGCAGCTGAATTTATATCCAAGTATATTGAATTTATTAAATGTACAAATGGATCAAGGCCTAACATTAATAGTGAAGATGAAGAGGAGAGAGCTTTGGCAACAGCATATGAAGAAGTTCATGATTTATTAGATGCTAGAGATCTTCAAAAAATTGAGAAAGCATTAAAGGATGCTACAGTTGATGAAGATATAGAGACTTTCTATCCACGATTATTATCGTTTATAAATGAATTTGGAAGGTTCCCTTGTGGAAATAGTGATAATCCTTATGAAGTTCATTTAAATAACCTATTTCAAAATTTAGGATCAACTTTCTCAAAAGTTCAAAGCAATGAAATAAAAAAATTAAGAAAAATATATGGTAGAGCTACTATTTTAGCTAATATAGAGTTCTCTAAAAAGGGAAACATTAAGAAGTAATTATAAAGTTACAATAAGAAAGGAGAATATTATGCCTAATATAGATAAAGTTCAATTAGAACAAACAATTGATAAATATTTACAAGATGAAATTCCATTATCATTTTTATTGGATCAATATGAATTAAATTATCCTCAAATGAAACTATTGATTAATCGAACAATAAGTTACAATAGGAAAACTGACTATTTAAATAGAAATTATCCTAATTCATCTTATGATAATGTTTCACAGGAGTTCATTGCTATTCCTCACGAGATTGAAGAGGAATACCCTTTAACTCATGATGAGCAAGTTGCTCGTTTTGCTAGAATAGAAGAAATTAGGGATACAATTCCTACAGTTAGTTCCGATATTATAAGAATTATTGATACAGAGATTGGTAATTGTAGAGCGGCTTTACAAGCAATTAATACTGACGAGATAGCGAAAGCAGAGAAAATAGCTCAAGAGATATGTAATATGAAATCTAATGATGAGGATTTTGAAGATATATTTCGAAGGAATTTTGTTACTCCACAAGAATTTCATCATTTAAATGAGGTTTATACGCGATATCTAGAGTTGCGTGAGAAATATTCAAATTTAATACAAAAGAAAAATGAAGCAACTGTTGAATGGAAAACAGCAAAGAGAATGAATAGAGAACTGGAAAACCTTCGCTCTGAATTAGTAGTACACAATATTAAATTAGTAAACTACTGTGTTCGTTATTTCTTTAGTGGAGTTCCTCTACCTCAAGATGAAGCTCAACTATATGGTTTAGAAGGACTAGCAAGAGCTATTCAAAAGTTTGATTATAAACGTAACTTTCATTTTTCAACATATGCGGTACCTGCAATAGTTCGAACTATTCAACGCCATTTCAAAGAGATGACAGGTTTAAGTTGGGCTGAATATCGTAGAAAAGAATATATTCGTTATTATCGTGAATGGTACAAAAGAGAGATTGGTAGTGAAGCTTATGATGTTAGTGCAAGAACACTAGCTGAATCTGGACTTGTTCCTTTAACCGAAGATGAGATCAATGTTAGTGATAAAATGTTAAATGGAGTAGCATCACTCTCTGATGTTAGAGAACCTTTTGAAGATGAATCTGAATTTGGTAAAAGAAAATTCCCAGCAACGTTTGAAGAATATGATGCCCTTGATTCTTATATTGATACTAATGAAGAATCCATAGATAAACTTGAAGAGCAATTTGCTGGAAGATATATTAATACAACGCTTGTTGATGTTATAATGCAATTGCCAGTTCGAAATGCTCAAGCTATAATTGCTAGATTTGGCTTGGATGGAACAGGATATAAATCATTAGAAGAAACTGGACGAATATTTAATGTAGGTAAGGAAAGAGCAAGACAAATAGTAAGCAAAGGAATACGACTACTAAGGCACCCATCTAGAGTTAACCAACTTAGAGGATTATTGGAGTACTTTGATCAAACTGATGAATTAACAATTACTGATGGATTAAATCCTTATGACGGTCCTAAATTAAAATAATTAAATTTAATATAGAGTAGATTTTTTATCTACTTTTTTATGTACTATAATAAATTAGAATGTTAATAAGTATATATTTATTAACAATGGAA
>CAMXBB010000071.1 GCA_947179265.1 uncultured Bacillota bacterium | reverse complement strand
TTTTTTTTGTTGGTCAAAAATGCTATAATTAGTGTTAGGTGATTATATGTTAATAATAGGAAGTCATGTTTCATATAAGAATGACACACAATTACTTGGAAGTGTTAAAGAAGCTTTATCATATGGTTCTAATGCTTTCATGTTTTATACAGGAGCTCCTCAAAATACTAAAAGAGGAGAAATAAATGATTTAATTACGGTAGATGCATTATCTTTGATGAAGGATAATAACATGGATTTACTTCATGTTATATGCCATGCTCCATATATTGTAAATCTTGCCAATAATTTAGATCTTGAAAAGTATCAATTTGCTATGAATTTCTTAAGACAAGAGATCGAAAGATGTATTACTTTAGGTGTTAGATACATGGTTTTACATCCTGGAAGTGCAACAAGCATTAATAGGGACGAAGCTATCGATAATATTGTTTATGCATTAAATAAGATACTAATGCCTGATGATGATATTGTAATTCTTTTAGAGACAATGGCTGGTAAAGGTACAGAACTAGGAATCAATATTGGAGAAATTAAATATATTATTGATCATATCGAACTTAAAGATAAGGTTGGAGTCTGTTTAGATACATGTCATTTAAATGATTCGGGAGTAGATATTTCTAAATTTAATGAGTACTTAGATGAATTTGATAGAGAAATCGGTATAAACAAGATTGGATGTGTTCATGTAAATGATTCTAAAAATCCTCTAGGTAGTAAAAAGGACCGTCATGAAAATATTGGTTTTGGTACAATCGGTTTTGATAATCTAATTAATGTTATATATAACGAAAGATTGGCTAGTGTTCCTAAAATATTGGAAACACCATATATTGATAAGGAATTACCACCATATAAGCATGAAATTGCAATGATTAGAGAAAGAAAATTTAATGAGAATCTTATCAATGATATAATAGAGAATAAGTAAAGGTAGTGATACTTATGAACAATATGGTTTCGATCAAAGGTGATGCTAGGAGATTAAAACCAACAGAAGTAATTGATTTTTTGAATCCTGATTTTCTTTATATACCAGTAAAAAGTGATTATGAAATGGAAGTAAAATCAAAGAAAAAGGTATATAAAGGCGAAAAATTAATGAAGCATAATAATCGTTTTATCTATAGTCCTATTAGTGGAGAGATTGTTGGTAAAACGGATTCGATGAAATTAAACAACGAAGATACAGAATGTATCGTTATTGAAAATGATTTTAAAGAAAAACTAAAAAAAAGAACTGGGGTAGTAAAATATATTAATGAATATTCCAAAGAAGAATTTTTAGAATTAATCGAGAGTTTTGGAGCATGTTCTAGACCTATTAATCTAAAGGGAAAAACTTTACTTATTAATGGTATTGATCGTGATCCTTTTGAATATACATTTTCTTTTATCATCAATACCTATAGTTCTAAGATATTAGAAACAATCGATGCTTTAGCAACAATATTGGGTGTAGAGAATACTATACTTGCGATTAATAATAATGATAGTGAGAATGTTATGAATCTTACTAATAATGTTGGAACTTATCCAAATATAACGTTAAAATTGGTTCCAGATATATATCCGATTGGATTTAAAGATATTTTGATTAAAAATGTTTTATCTAAAAAGGCGATTTCTGCTGGTTATACATATCTAACTATTCAAGATGTATATAATATCTATATGGTTTTAAAGAGAAAAAGAGCTATCTTTGAGAAATTGGTTACTTTAGCAGGTGATGCTATAGATGCGCCTAAAGTAGTTAATGTTAAGATTGGTACTTCAATGTCCGATTTAATTAAAAATTGTTGTACGATAACTAATAATAAGTACTACGTTGTAGTAAATGGCTTGGTTGCAGGTAAGACTTTAACAACACTTAATAATGTTATAACAGAAGATACTAAAAGTATATTTTTAAATACTAAAGATCCATCATCAGAAAAGAAGTGTATCAATTGTGGTTTATGTAATAGTAAGTGCCCAGTTGGATTAAATCCTAAATATCTTAAAGAACATAAAAAAGCTGATAGAAGTAAATGTATCAATTGTGGATTATGTACATATATATGTCCATCAAAGATAAACTTTAAGGAATATTTGGGAGGCAAAAATGAATAGTAATGTATATGTTCGAAGTAATCGTTCAATTAAGAGTATTTCCCTAACACGCATTATATTAATTTTACCAATGATTATATATGGTTTATATAAGAATGGATTATTTCTATATAGATCCAACTTGGTAAATTTATATACGATGTTTAAACCATTAATCATTATCATTGGTAGTGCTCTTATTGGAGCATTAGTAAATATTATATATGAATATCTAATAAAAAGAAGTAAAGATAATTTAATAGATGCTATGTTTTCATCATTTGCTATTGAATACGGAATATTAGTAGCATGTATTATGAGCATAAATGTAAACATCTATATTTATTTTGGAGTTTTATCATTGGTATTATTTTTAACTAAGTTTTCCAATAATCGAATAAACTCAATGTGTATAGCATATTTAATTATATTTTTTATATCTGATTATCTAGAAGGCTTTAATTTTGCTAATGTGTATGAATCCAGTAGGACATTTGCTTTGGAGTTTATGGATTATCTAGTTGGTAGAGCTCCAGGAGGTATAGCATCAACACATATCTTATTTCTATGTTTAGGATTATTTGGTTTATTTTTGACAAATAATAATAAATCAACTATAACTTTAACTTCCATATTGACTTATACTGTGATTTTGTTAATCTATACAACTATTAGTAAAAACAATTTTGAAAGCATCTTATTTGCTAATAATTTCTTGTTTATAGCAAGCTTTATTGCGACTGATAGTGTAACAAGTTGTTATACTAAAAATGGAATGGTAGTATATGGAGTGTTAATGGGAATACTTTCGTTTGCGTTATATCTAATAATTCCCATCTTGGCTCCAATAATTGCTGTAATGATATTAAGTTTATTCAATAATCTAATAGATCGTAAGACTAATAGCTATGCTACGAAGAAAGCTTAGAAAAATTACAATAATTAGACATTTTATTAACAAATTTGAAGGTACATTTTTAAATAATGTACTTTTTTTATGTTAATATTAATATAGGTGAGAATATGAAAGACAAACTTCGAAAAATAGATATACCGCTTTTGCTTGTTTCCAGTATTCTTTTAGTTCTTGGATTGGTAATGATCTTTTCATCATCATCAATTGCTGCAGTATTGCAATATAATAATACAGAATACTATTTCTTTAAAAAACAATTGTTAATTATCATCGGTGGTATTATTATTGGTTTTATAATCCTTTTTATTCCGATAAAGAAGTATCAGATACCAGCTTTCTTTATGATATTTGCAATTATCGGAGTATTATTTGCTTTACAGACATATGGAATTGTAACTAACAATGCCCGAAGTTGGTTTAAGATATTTGGGATTTCCATTCAACCGAGTGAGTTTTCTAAGACGATTATTATTCTATTTTTAGCATTTGCATATGGATGCCGAAAGAGATTCAAAAATATCTATGATATCTTTTTACCACTTATTCCCTGTATTATTATTTTTGGTTTAGTATTTATTGAACCTGATATGGGAACTGCTGCTATCATAGCAGTTATATGTATGTTTATCTTCTTTTCTTTACCGATTAATAAGAACAATTTGATGAACATTATGAAAGTTATTGCTGTTATTGGTATTGCCTTTATAATATACTTTTTAAATTCTAATCAAAAGTATTTAACCGATACCCAAGCTAGTAGATTTATGTATAAGAATCCTTGTAAACGTTATGAAGAGGATACAGGATATCAAGTTTGTAATGGGTATATAGCTATTCATAATGGTGGTGTAAAAGGAACAGGATTAGGTAAGTCGACTCAAAAGTATTTATACCTACCAGAAGCCTATACTGATTTTATCTTCCCAATAGTTGTTGAAGAGTTAGGTTTAATTGGTGGTGGAATTATCCTTATACTATATCTAATCGTTTTATATCGTATATTGGTAATAGCAAGAAATGCATCTAACCTTGTTGGGTCGATCATTGCATTTGGAACATTTGCGCAAATAATGACACATATTACAGTTAATCTAGGTGGATTACTGGCATTAATGCCGTTAACTGGAGTACCACTTCCGTTCTTAAGCTATGGTGGTAGTTATATCCTAAATTTGATTATTCTTTTATCATTAACACAAAGAGTTGCTATTGAATCAAAAGAGGATAAACGTCGAAGAGAATTAAAGAAAGTTGGTTGTTTATAACTATGAATACATTGAATATTAGATTAGACAATAATAATAACGAGATAATTAATTTAGAAGAAGTATTAGCTGCACTTCAAAATATTAATAATGATTTAAATTCGATTGAGTATCTTGAATCGTTACTTAATTATATGGAAAATCAAGATATTAATAATAAGAGTTCACTAATTGATGCTATCAGAGCAAAATTATTAGAATTTAAATCATTAAATGATAATGCTATGAGTTCTAAGGATGCCTTAGATCAAGCTAAAAGATATAATGAGGATTTAAAAAGAATTAATGTTATCTCTACAAGTAAATATGATAATGATTCTAAGAAGGATATCGAATATATATCAATTACTCATGAAGATGGTAGTGTAGAGATGCTTGTATGTGCTGGAAGTACTGCTATAGGGAAATATATTAGCGAGCATGCAAGTGATGTTGCTACTAAAAGTGCTGATGAAATATTTAAATATTTTAAAGAAACTGTTCACAATGAATTAAGATTTTACAAGGAGAGTGAAATAGATAATGTCAATCCAACACTTGCTAATCAAGCTCTTGTAAAAGAAGATGATATAAAAGCTTTAGAAGTAGAAGAGGTAGAAAAATATGCTGAGAGGATTGGCATTGAAGGTGAGGTTCAAGTAACTGTTGATCCAAATGGTGAGAGAATTTATATGGTTGCTGATGCTATCATCAAATTTCATAGTGACTATGATGGCAATCGAGTTATGGATGTCTTACAAGAATCTAAGATTGCTAAATTAAATAAAGAGAGCAATCGTGGATATGAAGATTTAATGAATGAACTAGATGGTCCAGAAAACAATGATATATTTACCAATTATGAAAGTGCTGCAGTAGTTAATACAGCAAGTCCTAGCGTTACTGATGAATTTGTTAGTATTAATTTTGAACAAGAGTTTCAAGAATTTGATTTAGAACGATTGAAAGGACTTTTAATAAAAAGAGATGTATATGAGCAAGAGCTTACTGCTGAAGAATTAGCTTATATCAGACACTCTATAGCATTCTTGATTGGAACGATGCTAAAAAGAGCTGAAAATAATGAACTAGCTAGTGATGAAGCAGTTACTTTAGATGATTATATGAGAGATATTGTAGCTAAATATCAAGCAATTGAAGATGGAAGATTAGCGGCAAACGAGTTAAGTGAAACTGATAAAGAATTAGCTCACCAATATCTAGAAAATATGGAACGTATAGAGGCACTAGGATTAAAGAACAAACCTAAGATGCTTGAATTAAAAGATGAGGACAAAAAGAGTGGAATGGCCACTGCAGTAATATTACTAGAAATGTTAGTTATTGCTGTATTTGTAATAGTATTTTTGTCTATTGATATCTAAGTATTAATAAAGTATAATTAATTTCAAGGAGAGTGTTTATGGATTATTTGGATGAAGCAGAAATGAATATGCTAAAAGCAATTGAAAATCTAGAAGCGAGATTAGTAACCGTAAGAGCAGGAAGAGCTAATGCAAGTATGTTAAATGGAATTATGGTTGAATATTACGGAACACCAACAGCAATCAATCAACTTGCAAATATTACTGTTCCAGAGGCAAGACAACTTTTTATTAAACCATTTGATAGAGGGGCTTTAAAAGATATTGAAAAAGCTATTAATGAAGCTAATATTGGTATTACACCAACAAATAATGGTGAGATAATTATTTTAACTGTTCCTCAATTAACAGAGGAAACAAGAAAAAATTATGTTAAACAAGTTCGTGAAATGGGAGAACAAGCTAAAGTTGCTCTTCGTAATGTTAGACAAGATACTAATAATGCAATAAAGAAAAATGAGGAACTTACTGAGGATGTTCAAAAGTCTTTAATGGATGACGTTCAAGAACTTATAAATAAATATAATAAAAATGTTGATGATTTAATCAAAGAAAAAGAAAATGAATTAATGAGTGTATAAACACTCATTTTTTATATTTACTAGATTTGCATAATCTTCTTTAAATGTGTTATACTATCACACAAAAAGGGGAAGAAAAAAATATGGATCCTATAATAAAAATAGTGTTAGATATGTCAATAGAAGATGATATGGAAGAATGGTTATCGAAGACTTCAAATGGTGAAGAAGTACATACTGATGAGGTATATCTTGCTCATACAGTTAATGTTGATGGATATGGTAAGGGTACTGATGAGGAATTTAGAATAATTATTCCTTCAAGATTGGTAACTCCACATAATAAATTCTTTGTAGATGTTATCCATAAAGAAGGATTAGGAATTCTTAATGGCTATACAGGATTTGGAATGACACCTAATACTGGAAGATGTGTTGTTGCTATAGAACCATTATCCGATAAATTTGGTAAAGAAATAGCTAGTCTTGAAGAGATAAAAACTTTTGTTGATGAACAAAATAAAGAGATTAAAGGAAAAAAACTATTATAAAACACTATTAAAGTGTTTTTTTATCGCAAAAAAATAATTAGCTATTTCTGCTAATTACATTTAATAATTGAACTGCTAATGGTGCTACAAAACCAATAACCATAGCGAAGAACATAAACCAAATGAATATTTTTATTCCAAGTGATGGGCCATCACTATTTTTTTTATTTTTCTTCTTTTTTGGTTCTTTAATTCTGATATTACCAACAGCACCAAAATCCTTTTCGTCTTTATTCATTTTAATACCACCTAGAAAAATTATAATACATATTCATAAAAATTGGAATAGTTAATAATATTTAATAGGTGATAAAGTGAAAAGAGAAAGACATGTACTATTATTCGTAGCAACTGTTATAGTTATATCGATGATAACAGGATTTATATTTGGTATTAACAATGATTATAATATAGATGCATATTTAAATTCTTTGGTAGAACATAATGTATTATTTTTAAATGACTTTCTAATTATCATATTATTTATGTTTGCAACCTTGTCATTAGTTGGAATTATTATTAATACTCTTGTTATTGGTATTGAGGGAGTAAGTATCGGCTATATTATAGG
>CAMXBB010000070.1 GCA_947179265.1 uncultured Bacillota bacterium | reverse complement strand
AAATATCTCTTACTTTCTAATACTTCTTTACTATCTACAGTATACCCAATAACACCCTGTTCAGCTCTTAAACGCTTTATTTTATTATCACTATATAGATTAATATCACAATTAACAAAATCATAGTTTTTAAAGAAATATTCCTTTTTATAGTTACTCTTACCAATTAGATAACCAATCACATATTTTTCACGGTTCTTACTAAACCATTTTATAGTTTTAATATTGAATGATTGAATAGCAAATTTTCCTTCATAATTATCTAATATTTCCGCAACTTTACTCTCAAATAAACCTCTTTTACTAATGGTTTTTAATTCAATTAATAAAGGCACTTGTCCTTTTACATATTCTAATACATCCTTAAGTTTAGGGACTTCATATTTAGCTATATAAGATAATTCATCATATGTAAGGTTTTCAATACAACCTTCAACATTAAGTAGACGCATCATATCCTTATCATGAAATAATACTATCTCTCCATCAGCAAGCATACGAATATCTATTTCCACTATATATCCCAATGACACAGCTTTAAAAATAGCTTTTAAAGTGTTTTCATAGACTTTATCATTATCAAAAATTCCTCGATGAGCAATTAACTTACTCTTAAGGAAATCTAAATTCTTAACAACTTTCATAACTTCACCTAGTATAGTATATCAAAAACTTTCCTATTAGGAAATACAAGTAAATAAAAAAAGGATTATAAATCCTTTTAAATATTTATTCAACTACATATGGATGTTCTGATGAACCATCTCCACTAGTTGCTACTATATCATACTTTAGAACAATTGAAGGACGTACACCATTAGCTCCACCTACATATGTATAATATAAAAATTTATTAGCAACCGAAAATAATCCGAAATAAGAATAACCATTTATCGAGCTTGAATATGGAGATAAAGTCCAGTAGTATTGACCATTGTACAAATAAGTTTTGTTACTATATCCATTCCAACCATTACCAGCAACCGCTACCTCATCAGCTGTTAACATTCCTATTGAATATTTTAACTTACCATTACCTATAACAACATCATTTGTTGTAAATCTATCATTTTTATTTGGACATGCAAATTCATCTTTTAACGCTGGTTTCAATGATGTACTTGATAAGGATCTTGTCCCAAAAGCTCCAAAATATGTAATAGTTGCTGCTGAATCCTTTGACAAATAGCCTCCCTTAGCAATGCTTCGATCATTACACCACACAGCATCCTCTAAATAATCCTTATAATCCCTTTTACTACTATTAATTTCATTAGTCAAATTTTCTTTAAACCATGTATCAATGGTTTGTTTTACTTCTGAATCGTTTTTATTCTCATAAGAATCATCTATGATATCTTGTAACTTTTTACCATTTTTTAATTCAACTGCATAAATATTCTTACTATTAGTATTAATTTTATATACATAGTATGCTACATCACATTTATCTCTTTCATCAAATTTACAAGTATAATGTAGCTTCGGATTGTTCTCTAGTGTATCCGCAGTTTCAGTTGGTTCTATCAAAGTGTACACTCCGTCACTGTATGTAATATCATTACCATAAATGAATGCTTGATCCGTCCACGAAACAGTAGGATATCTTTCTCCATACATATATCCAATATCTGCTAGAGCACTATAGTTCTGATTGAAAATTGATGTTTTTTCTAATAATGTATTTGCGTTTATATTTACACACTCATTATTTTCATTAGGTAACCCGTCATATATTAGTTTTGTTCCACCTTTTTCGGTAGTTCTTACTATCTTCCAACAGAAGCCTCCAAATAATACATGGTTATTTATAAAATCTTCCAAGCCATCATTATTTAAATCATCTCCACCACGATAATAATATATTGGATATTCATCATTTTCTGTTCCTGCTCGAAGATATAGTCCTTTTCCATTGGTATCTGATGGTTCATTGTCAAATCGAATTCCATTTTTACTGCTTACAAATTCACTACATTTGTCATCATCATAATACGTCATTGTTTGACCTAATATTGTTACCTTATGCGTATTTTTCATACAAATATCAAACGATACATTACCATCTATACTTAAAGTAGTTTGCAGATATGAATAACCGATACTTATAAATAATAAGGAAAGTATAAGTATAGGTATTACTAATTTATTTGAGTTATTTCTTTTATTTAACTTCATTTAGGTATCACTACTTTCTAGAAAAAGACAAACCTCTCCTATAGTAATATTACCATTTTTTTAGCAAGTCCTAAGCGTTTTGTCAATAGATTTTTTTACATGTCGTGTAAATATTTTTACAAAAATAAAAACAAATAAGTTAACCTATTTGTTTTGATATAACTCATATAATATTATACTTGTTGCAATTGCTACATTTAAACTCTCACAACTCTTAGACATGGGAATATAAATTGTATCATTACTCAAAGAAGCAAGCGCTTCTTTTACACCATTGCCTTCATTCCCCATAATTATTGCATATGGTTTATTAATAGAAATATCTTTAATATTTTTACCATCTTTAACATTGGTTGTAAGAATTAAATAATCATTCTTTATCTTATCTATAAAACTATTTAAATCTGTTTTTATAAAGTTAATATTAAAGATCATTCCTTCACTACTTCTGATAGTTTTGGTATTATATAGATCAACTGTATCATTAGATAAAATAATAGTATCTATCCCAAAAGCCACGGCGCTTCTTATAATAGTTCCTAAGTTTCCAGGATCTTGAATACCATCAAGTATTAAGAGATTACCTTTTATTTCCTTACTATCAAGTATTTTAACAACTGCTAATATTTTAGGAGGTGTTGTTAGATGACTTAATTTAGTCATTACAGCTTCACTTACTAAAGTAGCATCTTCATAAGGAACAGTTGAAAATATCTCTATTATTAATCCTCTTTTTCTAGCTTCTTCTACAAGATGTTCTCCTTCAACGATAAACATTCCTTCAAGATTACGATATTTTTTTTGATCTAATTTGGCATATTTTTTAATACGCTCGTTATTAATTGATTCGATCATTAATCTCTCAACTCTTTTCTAGCTTCCTTATAACGGGGATAGTGTTCTTCAACACATTTCCAAAATAGTTTAGAATGATCCATATGATGAAAATGAGCAAGTTCATGACATATTACATAATCTATTAGATATGGTTTCTTATGTATAAGTAATGTATTTAATGTTATGGTCATACTTCCCTTATTACATACTCCCCATCTACTCTTCATCTTTCTTACTCTTAATCTAAATTTAGGAATATTATCATATGTTGGTAAATAGATATCCATTCTCTCTTGAAAAACACCCAAAGAATTTTTTTCTAAGTATTCATTTATGGTATCAACAGATGGTCCAAAAGCACTATTTTCCTCAAACATAATTTTTTTGTACTCAACAAAATCTAATTCTTTACCTAGAAATAATATCTTTTCATTTTCTTTATTCTTTTTTTGTTTCTTTTTATACATTTTTTCTAAAGAATCCTTATTAGATTCCAACAATTTATCAATTTCACGTCCACTCACATGTTTAGGGCATGTAACATAAATCTGATCATCTTCATTAATACGAAAATAGATATTCTTTATTCTTTTTCTTTCAACTACGACCTCTAAATCATCACCAAGTAATATCACTAATTATCTCTCCAAGTCTCATACCATGCACTTATATATGTAGTAATTTTCCCATAACTATATTTAGCAGCATCTTTTATAACATTCCATGTAAGATTTAAACTCTTCTTTAAAATCTTAAAATCATCTCTTGCCACATCACAAGCATGTGTATTTTTATCACAGATTGATGTAGTAACTTCCATATATTTAGCTATCAATTTAGCTTTTAAATCAGTTGCTTTATTTTTAATTGTATTCTTATAATCAGGCCATTTATTATCTATTTTGCTGTCAATTAAAAGGGCATAATAGATAACTTTAGCTTTAGCAGCATTCGTAAGCTCACTGAATTTTTTACCCTTAATAGTCCCATCATAGAATAGAAAATCAACAATCGTTACAAAACCTTTTTTAGCCTTTTCAGGAATACTCTTTTCTTTTTCGTAGTTACCATAGTTTTCATATTCTTCTTTAAAAAAGGAAACAACATCAGACTCATTACTAACAACCTTTTGGGAAGTCGTACTTGTGGTCTTACTGCTTGATTTAGAAGTAGTTGTTGCTCCGTTGCTTGTAGATACTGATGTTGTTGGTATTTCATTATCACTAGTATTATTTAAATCTTCAATTTCATTCTTTTTAGCAACTATTTCGATATTTTTTGTGGTTACATCATCATTATTTTGAATATAACTTATTGAAACTAAATCGCCTTCATCATATTTATTTTTAGTCATAAACATATATGATTCATTCTTTTCTAAATCGCTTACCTTGACATAGTTATTTCCGCTTTCTAAAACAGTAGCATAGAGATGTTTCTCAACTGGATTAAAATCACTATCATCTTTTAAAGATTGTATTAAAGATATGATCGTCATTGCTAAGGCGATTATTACTAAAGCACAAATAAAGGATAATACCAATGCTCTTTTTTTATAATCAACGTTACTCATTATTCCTCACCACGATTTTTAAATTGTAATATTATTGGAGTTCCCTCTAAATCAATGTTTTCTCTTATTTTATTTTCCAAATATCTCTCATACGAGAAATGTACCAATCCTTTAGAATTAACATGGAAAGTAAACTTAGGAGGACACATTGATGTTTGACTCACAAAATATATTTTTAAACGTTTACCTTTATATGAAGGTGGTTCATGAAGAGCCACAGCATCACGTATAATATCGTTAAGTAAACTAGTCTTAATCTCTTTATTATAAGAATCATGTGCTTTAATAATAGCAGGCATTAAAGTATGAATTCTTGATTTTGTTTTAGCTGATAAAAATACTACTGGAGCATAAGGAATAAATTGGAATTCATTTTCAATTTTCTTCTTCCACGTTTTTATTTCACTATCCTTATCTTTAATAGTATCCCATTTATTGACTACAACTACGATTGCTTTACCAGCTTCTAGGGCATAAGAAACAATATGCTTATCATGTTCAATAATACCAGTTTCAGCATCAATCACAATACAACATACATCTGCTCTTTCAATGGCTTTTAAACTGCGAATGATCGAATATTTTTCAATCATTTCATATACTTTACCTTTTTTTCGCATTCCAGCAGTATCGATAACTAAATAATCGTTCTTTTCATAAGTAAATAATGAGTCATTAGAATCTCTTGTAGTACCAGCAATATCACTTACTATTTGTCTTTCTTCACCTAATATGGCATTAACTAAACTGCTCTTTCCGGTATTAGGTCTTCCAATAACACAGAATTTTATTAAAGCATCATCAGGTTCAGTAGAATAATCAGGAAAATCTGCTGTTATTAAATCCAATAGCTCATCGATATGTCTTCGATGTTCAGCGCTTATGGTAATAATACTTTCAAAACCTAACTCATAAAAATTATAAATATTATCCTCATGAACTTTATCATCTATCTTATTCAAAGCAACAATTACTTTTTTATTAGTACGTAATAGCATATCTCTAACAGCTAAATCATTTAGAGTTATATCTTCTCTTCCATCGCACACAAAAACGATAACATCAGCTTCATCCATTGCCAGTTCAGCTTGCATTTTGATGTTTTCATTAAAAGTAGCATTTTCTAAATCAATACCACCAGTATCAATCAAACTGAATGATTTGTTCTTATAATTAACGATACCATAAAGACGATCCCTTGTTACTCCTGGTACATCAGCAATTATAGCTTTCTTTTCGTTTATAAGTCTATTAAATAGAGATGATTTACCAGTATTTGGTCTTCCAATCAAACAAACAGTTTTACGCATAATTATCCCCTCCTAAACGTTCATATATTAACATAAAAGTGCCTAAATATCAATTATCTAGGCACTTTTGATTATCATCTCTTAGGTGGATAAGAATGTCCACGAATATTGGTGAAATTGCCCGATGTGACAACATCATCACATGTTTCTCTATCAAAATATGTATAAATTCTCTTATACTTATAATAAATATAAACAACACATTCATTAATTATATTATTATTTTTAGGATTCACAACAACATTATCATAATGCTCTATGTCAGTTTCATTTCCACACTTTGTTCCACATGCTTTTGTTTCATCATAATCTAAAGTATTGCTTTGAACAAGTTCAGAGATAGTCTTTGTTTCACATGGAAAAGTATTTTCATTTACTCTTGAAGCTGCAGGGTTCCATTCAACACTTTCCACAGTATCATCTCCACTAGCATAATTAAATCGACACTTGTTAGCACTATTCTTGATACTTGTAACATTTGATTGTCCATAACTTTGTGCTGACTTTTCAATAAGTTCAATCTTAGTAGTATAAGATTGTTCCTTAACATTTGATCCTAATTTTAAAGCGTTGGGAATTGCTATTGTCATAATAATTCCTAACAAAATAATTACTGCTAAAAGTTCTATTAAAGTAAAACCATTATTCTTTTTCATAATATCACCTATTATTAGTATACCATAACAAAAAAAGATGAAAAAAGTTTATTCATCTCCTTTAACATAACTTGACAATATATTGTATATCTCTTCTCTTCCTTTTTTAGTAACCGAAGAAAATGTAACAAAGCTATCTTGAGGTAATAGATTAAGGGAATCTCTTAATGCTTTTTCACATTTTTCTTTTTGACTAGCTTTAACCTTATCATATTTTGTCGCAACAATTACTGTTGGTAATTCATAGTATTTTAAGAAATTATACATAAGGATATCATTCTCTGTTGCTTTGTGTCTAAAGTCAACAAGTAAAAAAACACATTTTAAATTTTTTCTATTTATTAGATATTCTTCAATCATAATACCAAATTTTCTTTGTTTTTCTTTTGAAACATCAGCAAATCCATATCCAGGTACATCTACCAAATAAAAATCATCATTGACCAAATAAAAGTTTAATGTTTGTGTCTTACCTGGTTTTCCAGAAGTATGAGCGTAATTTTTCCTTCCTAATAATGTATTAATAAAACTACTTTTACCTACGTTACTACGACCACATAAAACAAATTCGTCTCTACCATCTTCAGGATATTGGCTAGTTCTTACTGCTATTGTTTCCAAATTAGAGGATTCTATTTTCATATTTATTCCCTTTCTTATGTTTATAATTATAATAAAATATTTTAAAGAAAGCAAATATATAGAAAAAGCTAGGTATTTAGTATATAATTAGAAGCTCTCTCTTATACACATATCCGAGCCCACTAGA
>CAMXBB010000069.1 GCA_947179265.1 uncultured Bacillota bacterium | reverse complement strand
GCTATAATAACTCTAAATTATATTTTTTTATAAAATCATTATATGTTTTATCCCATATTTGATTAAATTCTTCAGCAGTTAAGTATCCTAAATCCCTTATTTTATTATTAAATTGTTCCAAAAATAACGAACAATATGCAACACCATCTCTTATTGTATATAAGATTAAATTTGCCCAAACATAATTATTTTTATAATATGCTGTTTTTTTATAACCATCAACAAGTTTACTAAACGATTCAGCTACACTAAATTCTTTTAAAATAACATTTATTTTATCAGTTATTTCTATAATACAATATTTATAAGTTGGATAGTCAGTAGACTCCCCAAGAGAACCTGGATTTATAAAATACTTACTTTTATATTCTTTATATAAATAATGGTGAGAATGACCAAGAAGACAAATATCAAAATCAAAATCATCAATTATTCTGTCAAATATTTCCTCCATATTATCATCAATATTATTATAATATTGATGCCCATGAACCATTAAGACTTTAAAACCATTTATTCTAATAATGTAATATTCTTTTAAATTCTCTATATACTCTAGACTTTCCTTACTTAAATTATTATATGTAGTATAAATTGTCTTATAATTATTAAAATCCTTCCTTAATGGTGAATAATCAAGCATATATTTTTCTCTGTTTCCGAGTATTGCGTAATCAGAAATTTTTTGAACTAAACTCAATATTTCATTTTCGTTTTCTCCATCAGTAATATAATCTCCTAAGAAACATATCTTATCTATATTTTCATTTTTTAAACTATCTAGAGCCAAATTTAGAGCTACTAAATTAGAATGTATATCACTTAATACAGCAAGTCTCATTTATGCTACTCCTTATTTGCATATTGTTTTCAATATACAAGTGTGTTTTTAAATTAATAATATCAATTTGATTCATATAAACATATTACCATAATTTTTTGCATATTAAAACTCGATCTCAATTTAAAAGCTCGAGTTTTAAATGGGTATTATCTATTTTTAAATTTAAAAAATGATACACTTTCATCAATCTTATAGTAACTATCATTCATTGATTCATCATCAACTGCATTGCTACTTTCTTCAACGGGTAATTTTTGACTTTCAAAAATTTGTGGTAATCGCCTAATTAAATCAGCATGCTTTAGTAATTCTTTAGGAGGTAATTTTTGAATTTCATCCATAAATATTTCAAAATCTTCTCTACTCATAGGTTTCATTAATTCTGTAGTAGAAGATTGTAACACTGGAGTATCAGAAAGACCAACATATAACCTAAACTTTTTGCCATTTTTATTAAATATTATCTCTTTTAAAGATGGTTGCTCTCCAAAATAAGATTCATAAATTATTTCTATTGGCTTATCTTTAATAGATAATTTCTTTCTAGGGAAATAAACTAAAGGAACGCCTAATCTTTGTTCCAATTTTTTAGCTTCTCTAATAACTGTCTGTGCATAATTATCATCATCCATAGAGGGATGTCTCAAATTAACAAAGATTCCATCTATTTCTACTTTTCCATATATTGTATTTGCATCAACTAATACCTCAGTCCATTCACTTAAAACATGCATATCCTCTTCTAATGCTGAATTTTCATCCTCTTTTAAATATTGTAATAATCTAGTTAAAAATTCTGGATCAGTACTACGAGTTGGTATTATATCTTCAAAAGCTGGAATTACCTTATCTTTATATTTTTGCCTTACTGCATCAGGATGAGTATATAAAACTCCCAAATCAGACCTGCTAGCATATATTATATTTTCAGTGGGGCATTTTATAATAAATCCAAAAGATTTATAAGTTTCTAATATTTCAGAATCTCCACACTTGGCTACTAAGGAACAAGAAATTAACTCTTTTTCTGATATTCTCTCTGGGGTCAAAGTCAAATCAATTTTTTGAGAAGAATCGTAATTGCCACCAAAATTATTTAACACCACGTTTAGATGAAAGTCATTAAAGAAACTATTTGGTAAATCAATAGCGTATACTAAAAATACAAAATCATTTGGATTATAGTCATTAGCTTTTGAAAAACTAAAATGTCTTATATTTTTCCATTTATCCACAAAGATTTCCTTCCTCATAACTTTATTAAATAGAATATTAATTAGTAATCTTTAAGTACAAATGATAACCAATTTTGAAATACTCACGGAAAAAAGCAATTATTTTCAAAGTATTGTAATTGATATCAATCGCTTATATTTTTATTTAAATCAAACTGAAAAGTTTGTTTCATTCTAAATGGTGGAGCCGAGCAGACTCGAACTGCTGTCCAAAATACTCTTTTAAATAGCTTCTACAGGTTTAGTTAGAATTAATTATTTCATATGTACAAAAGTAATCTAACAAACTAGTACATACTATTCTATAAATATTCATCTATATCATATAGAAACTAATATAGATATATCCCATATATATGAACCAATATTTTAACTATGGAAGAATTAAAATACCAGCGCTCCCCGCTATATTAAGCGTAAACTGGAGCAAAACTAAACTTATTGTCAGTTAATTTTAAATTTTGCTACTTAGGGTAGCCACCACCTGCAACTAGATCAAGACTGTATCCTGTCGAAACCAAAATACGACCCCGTCTATGAGATACATAATATCATAAAACAAATGATATTTCAAATTACTCTTCCTCTGGAATATCGATTATCAATTCATCATCCTTAGAATACATATACTTTTCTCTAGCATACTTAGCAATATATTCTGGATCTTGTAGCTTTGTTACTTGACCAGTTAGTGTCTCTTCTTTATCGATAAGTTTATTATATTTTTCTTCCAACTCAATTTTAAGCCTTCGATTCTCATATATAGCTTTCCAAGTATTGAAGCATGAAAAAGAAAGGAATCCTGCAATTCCAATTAAAACTAATACGTATACGAATAATTTTAATCTATACCTTTTCATAATAATCTCCTTATTAATATAATAGCAAATTTACTTTTTTATTTAAATTAATGCACTTCACCAATATTACTATTTACGCACAATTTTACATTTTCAATTAATAAAACTCGTAAAGTATTTGCATTATAAAATATACAGTAAGTGTATAGATATAATAAAAAGCATCTAAATAATTATATAGTTTTATTTAGATGTTTTCTTATACGAACTTTGATTACATAGGCAAAATAAATTGCATAAAGTATCGTTAGTACTACATATTCATTAAATATAAAATAATTATACATATAACATACGATTGTTAATGTTGCAATTGATATTAAGGTAAGAAATACTTTAACAATCTTGTACATATTAATGCATGCTATATAAAGAGATGCTAAGAAAAAAGAAATTATAAATATTATTAATAGATATATAAGTTGATTCATTTAAACAATTTATTCATTATAGAATCCCCATTCTTCTTTTGATCCATATAATTAATGCTATCAATACTTCCTTTAATAGATACGCTTCCATCTATAGTATCTAATTTAATCATTTCCAAATTATTTCCTTTTACTATAATATTACCCATATTTGATTCCAAGTTAAATTCTTTTTCATCAAAATCAATTACTCGTTTTATACCACTTATTATGATACTTTTTCTTTCAACAATCTTTACTACATGATTTAAACTAGGTGCTTCCATAATATCCTCCTAATAGAATATATTTATGAGCTAGAAATATATTCTTATCAATAAAAAAAAGATGTATAAAACATCTTTCTTTATTCAGACTTAGCGCCTTGTTTTTCTTTTTCGTATTCTGCTAAAATAGCGTCTGAAAATAGTTGACGAGCTTCTGGATTAATTGGATGAGCTATATCTCTATATTCACCAGGTGCTACTTGTTTACTTGGCATAGCCAAAAACAATCCATTTTCACCTTCAAGGATTCTTATATCATGAACAACAAATTGATTATCAATTGTTACTGATGCAAATCCTCTCATCTTTGAGTTCTCTTTGTCAACTACACGTACACGTACATTAGTAATCTCCATCATGTCACCTCTCTATTATACTTTAATTTTAATACATATTGTCATAAATTGCAATATTTTTATCTAGGGTACCCCACATACATCATACCATTTCCCATTAATCCACCAATACCATTCTTACCATACTTTGTTTTATTCAATAATTCCTTAATATCAAGATTTTTTGATTTATCAGTATAAGCTATATTCACAGCAATTATCGCAGGGTCTAAAGCATGAATATTTACTCTTTTAGGACTAGAAGCGAAATTGGCACCACTCTTAATTATATCTTCATAATCACTTTGACATGCTCCTGCAATAATAACCAACTTTTCATGACTCTTTTCATATTCTCTAGCCAACTGAACTGCCTTTATAAAGTATTTTGAATTCTTATAGTTGTTTATATTATTTTCATCGTTTTCATTTTTGTTAAATGAATCATGACCTGTTATAACTAAAATATCGGGTTTAGTATCTTGTAGATATTTCGAGATAATATTAGGTATCTCATTTTCTTTTACAGCAACTCCCCTTGCCATTACTCCAGCTTTCTTATAAAACTCCAAACTTTTTTCTAGGTAATCTTCATCTCCATCAATATGTAATATTTTCCCTGGCATATAAAAATATTCATCACGATCACATAATTCAAAATCACATTCTGGTTCAAAGTTGTCAACTCGATCAGACATATTTAAATCTTCTATTGGAGCATCAGCTATTAACCTTACATCTATACCCTTTAATATGGCAATATTATTATTTATACTTACAATATAAAAGACAACATCATCGTTATAACTTTTTCTAGTTACTTTATGACCTACATCAAACATACAATCACCTAATGTATTATATGTAATAAGTTATTTTATGATATAATTACTTTGGTGATCAAATGATATCTAATGGAATAGATATAGTTAATATATCAAGATTTGATACTCTAAAAATCAATGATAATTTTATGAAAAGAGTCTTTAGAGAAGAAGAACTAGAATATATAAAAAAACATAATAATAGTTCAGATACTATTGCTGGATTATTTGCGTGCAAAGAAGCCTTTTTAAAAGCAATAAAAAAAGGCATAAATGATTATGCCTTAACCGATATTGAAATAACTCATGATAAAGATTCTGCTCCATATTTAATACTTCATAATTCCTTATCAACTTCAGAATATAAATCTCTCAGTATTTCAATATCTCATGATGGAGATTATGCTATCGCATCTTGTATTATCCAACACTAGCTTCATAATCTTTTTTAAATTGTTCATATGCATCATTCCAAGATGCATATTTTTCATTGTTACGATGATCTATAAATTTACCTGTTTTCTTTAAATATCTACCAATATATCTAGATACTTTTATAGCTCCCAAATAATTTAAATGACCACCTTCATCTTTAGTCTCTTTAGTCCAATCAATATCTAATGGATTACCAAGATTTAAATCAATATATGAAAAGTTTAACTCTTTAGATAATCTAATAAGAGCTGTCCTTCTTGGAAAGTTTGCACTAACTTGTGAAGGAGTACTTACAAGTAAAAAATCAATTTTCTTTTTCTCGCATAAATCAAGAATCTTTTTAAACCAATCAATATTCTTGTCAGGAAATTCTCTAACTTCTTTAGAATATTCCATATAATCATAATTAGTAGATGGAACAGTCTTCGTTATCAATTTATATCCTTTAGTAGAATTACCTTTTTTTAGACTATTGCTAAAAAGCTTTTTCCAATTATTATGATATCTATTTATTGGTATCAAATTGGAAATCTTCTTAGCAGTTTTATCATACCAAGGATATCTTTTAGGGTCTCTAAATAACATGTTCCCTTCCATAATTACCATTTTCGGATTATGATAATCAATTGCGGCTTCTAAATACTTATAAGCATCACTCATGATATAGGCTGGCTCTGCTAAATCAAACATAGTATAACCATACTCATTCCATACTTGCAATGGATTGATAGATGAATATGTAAGACTATCACCAAGAGCTACTATATCTATAGTACCTTTTTCTTCTTGTAAAACTTCATATTCAGCTTTTTCAAGAAAACTATATTTATCAGAGTTACCTTTTGGTACCAGAATACAGATAGAGGCTTCAACAAGAACTAATAATATAACTAAGAATAATATACTCTTCAATACATTTCTCATCTCATCACCTCTAAAAGTCCGCATATATAGGATCTACTGGAGCATAACCAGTTCCATACGCACCAAATATAATTATACTCATTATTAAAGCATAATATAATGGCCATCTAATATATATTGGCTTCTTACTTATTTCTTCTCTAATCTCAACATTCTTCTCTCTTAGTAAACCAATTATGAAAATAAATACTATTGCGATAAATAGAATAAAATAATCTTGAATGTCTAATCCAATAGATAACAATTCTCCTTTAGGAATATTGAAATTAGTAAACATTCTCTTTAGCATTCCAAAACCTATTTCTAAAGTTGGAGCTCTAAAGAATAATTCCCCAATAAATACAAATATTGTCATCTTAACTGATTGGAATATTCTATAGAAGATGTTTGCTCTATTAATACTAAATTTAGCACATAGACTAACTACTAAACCTTCAGTTAAGCTTCCTAATAAGATCAAAGTAAAATGATATAATCCAAAGAAAATATAATTCCATCCTGCTCCATGCCATAAACCATTAAGTAACCAAACAGAAAGTAAAGCTACAGACCCGCTGATTAGTGGCCCATAATGATTACCTAAAACTTTTCTCGCTGATGAAGTAATCTTTTTCATAGGTTTAGATAGAGATACTGGATAGAAGATATAATTTCTAAACCACATCCCTAATGATATATGCCATCTTGTCCAAAATTCTGAAATATTCTTAGCAAAGAATGGTTGACGGAAATTCTCAGGAAGCTTTATACCGAATACTTCACCAGTACCAATTACAACATCCATGGTCCCAGAAAATTCCGCATATAACATTACTGTATATCCAATTACAGCAAACCATGATGCAATACCACTATAAGCCATGTAATCACCAAAAACAGTTTTAACCAATATATTTAAACGATCTGCTATTACCAACTTTTTAAAGAACCCAAACATAATTCTTTGATAACCAAACGTTAGATTCTTATAAGTTAATTTATGTCCTTCATATAGAGACTTAGCAGTTTCATCATATCTGGCAATTGGTCCTTCCATTATTTGTGGGAAGAAAGATAAAAACAATGCTAATTTCAAAATATTTTTCTCTGATTCCGCTTTACCATTATAAACATCTACTAAATATCCAATAGCTTGTAAGGTATAAAAAGATATACCGATAGGAGCCAAGAACTTTATTATTTTAAAGTTAAAATCTATATTG
>CAMXBB010000068.1 GCA_947179265.1 uncultured Bacillota bacterium | reverse complement strand
GTCTTTCTAGGACCTAAATCTTTTTGAAATAATATTTGTAGTATTAGATTAGCAAGATCACCCTCAGGAATAATTACTTGTGTTTGAAAATTGGGAAAAGAATAATCTTCTAATAATGTTTTATTATCTATAACCTTTTCTAAAGTACTTCTCCCGCTAAATGAATAAAAATCGCTATCACGATAAGAATCTAAGAAAACTAAATTAGAATCTAAATAGCATCTTACAGAATAAGGATTTTGACTAGTATAAAGAGCTTCAAAAGTTCGTAATGAAGCATATCTTTTTAGAAATGTAAGATTTATATTATCAATATCTTCTAAAGATGCATAGACGTCATCAACTAATGATTTCATATGAGCAATATTTCCATTCTTACTTCTATTTTGATCATATAGGAATGATATATCAATATCTGAAAAATCTGATAAAAAACCAAACTTTTTATAAAGTCCAACTGAACCTTGGACAAAATACGCACCCATATGACTTTCCAATGCTGATAACATATATGAATATATATAATCCTTAATCATTAACCTATTATTTAATTTATATTTTTCACATAATCTATCTAATTCATCTGCAAAATATGGCGAATTAATAAACAATTCTTTACCATCTTTTTCTAAGCTATGAGTTCTACCAACAAATAATGGTTTAAAATCTAGAGCTTCACAAGTAACATTGGTATATCTAGCTCTATCTAATCTTTCTTCAGTATGAATATGTCCATGGTAGTTCATATGACCTGTACATTTTGAAAATTCTTTGGCAACTAATTTAAATTGTTCATCGTCTCTTTCACCCATAACTAATGGTTCATGTGATAGATAATCTCCATTTAATCTTATCGGATTTAGATATACTCCTTCTAATCCAAAGGACGGGTAAGTTTTAACAACAGATGGTTGATCATGATTTCCTATTATTAAAAATTTATGACCATTTAATTTTGGTAATATATCTTTCATAGTTGAAGTTTTAAAAGTAAAATCTCCTAAAAAAATAACGATATCATCTGGACCTATTTCTTTATTATGTTCTGCAATTATTCTGTTATGCATATCTTCAATATCAGCGAATTGACTTCTAGTATAATTAATTATATTAGTATGTCCCAAATGGTGATCAGATAGTAAATAAATATTAGAATTTGGATATTTTCTACAAAGCATTTCGTATATATCTTGACAAAATGACATAAACCTTACCTCTCCTTTACTGGAAGATATTCTAACATAGTTTATTACTAATTTCATCAGTTATTAATTCAAAAAAAATAAATATTATTATAATATTTATTTTTTTTCTAATTCTCTTAATCTCTTTCTTAAAGCTTTTATTTCAGCGCTCTTTTCTTTTTTTAATCTAGCTTCTCTTGCATCTTCTGGTTCTCTATCGACTTTTTCTGCACATCCGCATCTATTACATTTTCTAGTCCATTCTTTATGAGGAATTGGATAATTATCTACCCATTGATGATCGATTATTGTTCTTTCATAGCTTGTCCATTCATGATAATTCCAAGGTGTAAAATCATGTCCCTCAGCCTCACAAACAGCTTCCTTATCTTGTTGTTCTTGTTTAGAAAAATATTCCTCTAATAGTGTTTGAATGGCATCTGCTAAACCTTGTCTATTAGCATCAGATAAAGAAGATATTCTTTCAAAAAGCTCCTCTACATCTAATCCTTCTACTTCCTCTTCTAAATATGCTCTTAATTGTTCAAAAGTTGCTCTTACACTTGCTGATTTTTCTCCATCATATGTACTAGTACTAATTCTCTCATTAAACTGTAATTCTTCTATTATTTGCTCTGCTATCTCTAATTGATAACCTTCACTAAGATTAGCATAATCTTTAGCCCACTTTTCTGCATTTTTCATAACCTTACCTCCATCTATATTATATAATAGCATTCTGTTATTTACAACAGAATAATAACAATTTTAATACACTTTTATCAAACATTATGATAAAATAACGTACTAGTAAAGGGGGGAAATATGTATGCCTTATAATTATTTTAATGTAAATGATATTTATACTGCTGAAACGATTGGTATTAAGTTATCTGAATTAGAAAAAATAGATGACAATGCTCGTCATCTATCAGAGTCTATTAATATAGATATTGATACACTATATGATAAACCCTTTTGGTTTTTATATAATGGGGAATACTATTATTATAAAGAGATAGATAATGCTCTAAGATTATTAAATGAATTACTAGGTCAATATTTCTCCGAATATATGAATTTACCTACTATTAAATATGACATAGCATTAAATAGTGAAGGTATTGCTGGAGTGTTAAGCAAAAACTTTAGAGAACCTGGTAAAAAATATGTAGAAGGTCCCGACCTTCCAGTATACTATTATATGTATATCGATTATCTACTAAGATTTAAAGATGGTGCGAATCATGAATTAAAAAGGAAGATTGATTCCCTACTTGCCAAAGACCTATTTACTTTTATGATAGATCGTCATGCTAATACTCTATGCACTACTGATACTGGCATAGATTTAGCACCTCAATTTGATTATGAGTATTCCCTATCTTTTAGAGATTTAAATGGCAATTTTAGAACAGATATTGGATATGCTAATCCAATATTTAGAAAATTCCCCTACTATGATGAAAGAACAAGATTTATTGATGTAGACATGATAAAAAAAATTATGAAAAGAGATAAACAACTATTAAGAGAATTTGAAAAGATGTATGCAATAGATATAGCTAAAGTTTTAGAAAGTATTAGTTCTGAAAGAAAACTTACTATACCTGATGAAATAAGAGATTATTATTCTTCATTCTATAATGAAAGAAAACAAAGATTGATGAAAACAATAAAATAACATAGCATTGAAATACATACCTAAATATTGTAAAATAATAACATATAGGTAACATAAAAAGGCAATAAGGTGATATTATGCAAAGTCTAGATAGATTAAAAGAATTTATTGATTGTGATTGGTTTTTAAAAAATAAAGTTAATATAAATAGCTATTATAAAATAAATGCCTTAGCATATCGTAAAATTCATTCTAAAGAAGGCTTCATGCATATGGAGATTTCAACAAATAATAAAGATATGAGTGGTATTTTATATCAACCTAAAACTGTTGAAACATATATCGATAATAATACAAGTAACATCTTAGAATTAGGTTCTGGGCAAGGTGCTAATCTAGCCTATTTAGCTAATAAATATAAAAATATTCAATTTGTTGGTATTGATTTATATCCCAAGGTTCCTAAAGATTTAAATAATGTAGATATCATAAAAACTGATTATCGAAATCTTATAATGATTCCTGATGCAAGTCAAGATATCGTCTATGCTTTCGAAACCTTATGCTATGCTAAAGATAAAAAAAGAATATTTGCTGAAGTTGAACGAGTATTAAAAAAAGGTGGAAAATTTATTATATTTGATGGTTATTCCGATACACTAGATTCTAAATTAACTCATGAAGAAAAAGAGATAAAGAAACTTGTTCAAGCTGGTATGGCCGTTGATAATTTTGAATACTATGAGAATATTGAAGAATATGCAAAGAAAACTCGCTTTGATGTAACCTTAGTAAAAGACTTAAGTGAAAATGTATTACCTAATATGCATCGCTTTAAAAGAATTATCGATAGATATATGGATAAAGGTTTAATATTTAAAATAGTTTGTAAAATATTACCAAAAGCATTTGTTGGAAACGCTATAAGTGGATATCTCATGGAAGAGTCAGTAAGAGCTAATATATTTGGGTATTATGAACATATATTTACCAAAAAATAGAACACTTACATTTAAGTGTTCTATTTTTATAAGAAACTCTTTAATATATCTAATGCTCTTTCTTGCATATCGATATATTCTAATACTAGATCATTAACATCTTCTGGAGTATCTTTATGATTTAAAATCTTTCTTCCTTCGATTATTCCCATATTCATACCCTTAATTAATAACTCAGCAATTTTGGAAGTTGATTTATCTAACATTGTTTGCATTTCAATTCCATACCAAGTCATCATCTTATTCATAGCAGATGTTTCATGAGGAGTATCAGTACTATCCTCACTATAATCAGGATATAATCTAGCTATCTTATCTGAAAGAGTACGATACTCGTCATATTCTCGATTAAGTTCTTTTTTTAATCCTTTATCTTCTACTTTATCTAAAATGAAGTGAATTGCGTCTCTTCCCATAGAACAACCTTTGTTTAATTCATCTAATACATTTATTTCTTGATTTTCCATAATATCCTCCATCTATATTATGAGTAATATTATCATTATTTATTCATATAAAAATGTTTAAAACATATTAGTTTTAAACATTTATTCTTTATTTAATAAATCTTCTATCTTATCTAAAATGCTACCCAAATGAGTATTTTTTCGCAAATAATCAATATCAAACCATTGATAATCAGATAACTCTTCTTCATCAATTTTTACATCTTGAATGGAATCAATTGTAAATAAATATCTAAAATCAAAATGAAGATGTTCTGGTAAATCTAATCTCGTATTGTAGGGAACATTATGAATATGAATATCTAAAGGTATTAATTTATCTTTGCAAATATTTATACATTCAAAATTATTAATACCTGATTCCTCTTTGGCTTCTCTAATAGCAGCTTCTAAGGGATTAATATCTTTTATGGTCATATGTCCACCTGGATAAAGATATGTATCTAAATCTCTATGATATAACATTAAAAATTTCTTATCATTTCTGGCATAGATAAATCCTCCAGCTACAATATGACCTTCAAAATTATTCCAATCTGTTGCTTCTTCTATGGAATGAGTATTTAAATAATCGATTAAAACTTTTAAGTTATCTTGTTCATTAGGATATATTTTCAAATATTCTTTTACTAAATCTAATATCATATTATTCTCCAATTAAATTAAATCCATATTCATGAATTAATCTTTCACATTCATCATCATTAACATGCATGCAATAAACTTTATCTCTTATACTTTCTGGAATCTTTTCATTTAATAAATTAATGTTCATATGAACATTTCCTTCATAGTCAGCTGATGTTGTATCAATATATACTATATCAACATCATTAGCATCTATCAAATTAAGTAAAGTATCTAATTCATTAGTATCTCCAGAATAATATGTAACTTTATTATTATGTTCAAATATGATGCTATAGCAATTAAGAGTTTCATAATGAGTAGTTTTTACATAATACACTCTTTCAAATGCACTAAACTTATTGTCTAATTCATCTTCATAAACATAATCAAACATCTCATCTAAACATCCAAATGCACGTACAATTAAATCAATATTAGTCTTGTGTTCTATATCTTTTGAAAGTATTATATGATTCTTGATATGACTTTTAAAGTAATTATACATTATAAGCGTTCCAATACTTCCAATATGATCAGCATGGGTATGAGTTATAAAAATGTATATATCTTTAACACCATCTAATACCTTATTTTCTATTAAAGAAGAAAATACCGTTTCTCCACAATCAATTAAAAAGAGACTACTACCCTCTTTATAATAAGCGGACGTATTCCCTCTTTTTACATTAAATGCATCTCCGTAACCTAAAAACTTAAAATGCATTATTACTTCCTAAGACCCAATTTCTTGATTACTTTTCTATGTACTGGTCTTATAAAATCACACATTTCTTGGCTATCAGCTTGATCTAAATCAACCCATCTAACTCCTTGACTTTCTTCTTCTCTAAAAGATAAAGGCATCTTGTCATCTGCTTCCATTACAAATACTGTATCTAAATGAGTATGAGCTGGTACAAATAATCCTCTTTTAATATGGGCCATTACTGGTAATGAGTTTATTGTAAATATCCCATTGTCTAATACTTTTGCATCTTGTCCAGTTTCTTCTAATACTTCTCTTACAGCTACACTTAATAGATCACTTTCACCATCAGCATGTCCACCTGGATAAATCCAAGCATCATAGATATTATGATATACTGCTAACATTTTACTGTGTTCAGGATTTAAAACAAATGCTGATGCTGAGAAATGAGCGAATTCATTTTCTCTTGTTAAAACATCATCAAATGTATCAATCCATTTTAAGAAATACTCCTTATCCTTTGCTTCTTGTTCTGTTGTTGGAACAAAAGCTAATATTTGTTCTTTTAAGTCCATATTCAACCTCCTCAAAAAATATAAAACTTTTACACCCATATTATACACTAAATTACTCAAATAGCAAGAAAAATTATTAGATAATCTATAACCCTGGAACTTCATTTAATTGTCTTATTCTTTCATATACTTTTTCTAACTTTTCCATATCTTCTTTATATTCTATAACTAATGGATCATCATCTAAATTATGATCTAGTTTTGCTACGAGTCCTTCACTGATTAAGTAATCAACGTGACTTACAAGATAATTTAACTCTTCAAAGTTATCTTTACCAATTACATAATAAATGGCATCCATATCTCCAGATATTCGCGCATGTATTACAATATCACGATAATTATCCATTAATGGTTTAACCATCTTCTTTAATATTGAATGGGAATTAAAGTTATATACATCTCTAATCCATACTTTTTCATCTTCAGCAATATATATTCCTTTTTCTATAAGTTTTTCACGCACCTCTATTGCTAGCATGTCAGCGACTGTTTCATTGAATCTTTCATATTTTCGGTATTTAGAGTTTACCTCAGATCTCTCAGCATTCAGCTCAAGTCCTTCAAAACCACAAGCATGTATACCATCTATCAAATCAGATTCAATAGCATGAACCAATTCATGAAGAAACATGAAATCAATTTTACCTAAAGTAAATGGTTTTATTGCAAAGAATAAAACCCGTAAAAAACCTAAATCATCACTTCCTTCAGTAACACATACTGTATTATCCTTAATACGTGAATACAATGGTACAATTACATTTTTACTAAATGGGATCTTATCAAATTGATGTATAAATTCATCACACTCAGTATAGAAAAGCAATTGTGCTTCTTCATATCTTATCTCACGATATTTCTTTACCGCTTTAATAAGTTTTTGTGATGGTACTAACATTCTTATAGTAGCACTTTGCATGATGCGATCATATTCATTAGGATCAAAGGGATCACAATCAACTCCTAAATTCTTGAAATAAACTAGACGCATTCTTTTTATCGCTTCTTTTACAGCGCCACTTACAGTATTAGAATTTAATTCTGCTTCCTCTTTTTCACTAAAATATTCAATATAGAATTCATCATATAAAGACTCATTTTCAAACATTGCTTCTAAGGGATCCCAAGTTCTTCTATAAGCTTCTATATAATTCTTAACATAATCCGGTACCTAAAATTCAATATCTAGGAAGAATTTTTTCTTACATTCACGTAATAAG
>CAMXBB010000067.1 GCA_947179265.1 uncultured Bacillota bacterium | reverse complement strand
TTTTTTCTTACTAAAGATAAATACCACTATTAATTTATAAAAAAAAGACGAATTAATTCTTCTTTTTATGTTCTGAAACGAATGATTTTACTTTAATTTCTGGAACCTTATATTCTATAATTTCTAATAATGTATTTCTATAAGCAACAGCAGCTTCATAAGTATCTACTCCATCAATATTAAGTGCTTTAATCTTTTCTACTAATTCTGGATTAAGTTGTTCAATTATATCATCAATTTTAATTGTACCATCAATAATATCGCTATCTAAAGGTGCTTCTACTACTTCATCTTGAGATATATCTGAAGGTAATTTAATTCCTAAACGTACACATAAAGCACTATTATCTTTTATTAATCCTTCTAACTCAGCTATCTTATACTCAGTTTGTTCAATATAATTAGCTAAATTTTCTCTACTTAGATTTGCTCCTTTTCCTAAGAAATATTCTAGTTCTTGCTCTTTCTCATAATTTAAAGGAATAGCATGTTCTCCTAAATTTCTTCTGAAAGCTCTTCTCTCTTCATATATAGAAGATAAGATTTCCGTAATAAGTTTTTGTAAATGTCTTAATCTTTCACGTTCATCTTTTGTACTTGCGAAAACATAATAATCATCTGAACCTTTTTCAAAATTGAAAACTTTATTAACAAGGTCTGATTGTTCTTGCATTATAAAATGGTAATAGTCATCCCAATTATCGAATTTTGAACTTCTATCAAGGAATTTTCTCTTAGTATTCTCATCAATACCAGTAGCCATATTCCAGAAAGTTTGTTTTGATTCAGCTAAATCAATCAATTCACTTGGTTCTGGATGTCTTACAGCTGGTAATAGAATTACATTTCCAATAGTAGATTCATCACTAATTTGTGGAATATCGATATAACATAATCCTTTTTCTTTTAATTCTTTAAGAGCTGCTCTTATAGCTTCTTGATATTTTTCATCTAATTCTCTTAAACTTTGTTTATAAGCTGGTAGATTTCTACTAACTATGTTAGATTTTTTCTTCTTAGTTTGTATTTCATCATAAATATCACATAACTTATTTTGAAGTTTGATCATAATATCTAATTGATCATAACGTCTTCTCTCTTCTTCAAGGAATGGTAATATTACTTCCTCAGTTACATTAACTCCAAAAAATCTATAGATTCTACGAACATTATTAAGCTCAACTGATTGGAAGAAATAATGATAATCTTGATCTAATAAAATTTCTTTTGCTCTTTTTACATCTTTTCTTTTTCCAGATAACTCCTTACTTGCTTTTTCTAGATCATGAGTTAATCCTTCAATTCTTGTCTCTTCTTCTTTGATAATATCATCAATATCTTTAGCTGTTACTTGATCTCCGATTATCTCTAATATTTGTTCTCTCAATGAAGCACGCATTGCATCTTCATTAACAAGGAATTCTTGTCGAGATTCTTTATCAGCATCTATAGAAACCATTTTATTACTTATTGTTTCAATTCTTCCTTCTAATGATTTCTTTTCTGCTTTTTCTTCTTGACTTAAATCATCTGATGGTAACTCTTCACCATTTAAGAATGCTTGATAAGTTCTTAAAAGTGTACCATAATCTTCTCCTTGTAATCTTTCATTTGCTAATTTATTTTTTAAACCATCTGGTAGATTAGTATAGAACGTAGTTTTTAATTTTTTCAAATTCATTAAATCGTTTATTAAATACTCTGCTGTATTTTCATCAAAAGCTTCTGGTAAGATTTTCTTAATTCCATCTTCTGATAAAGCTATTGAAGCAACTTGTTCTTTAGCTCCAGGAGTTCGCTTTAAGATATTTTTAAATTCTTTGAAAAGTTCCATTATTTGATCACATAATTCATGAACTTCTTGAGGAGATAATTCAATATTTTGAATTCGACATTCAGTCTCTATTACTTCTGTTAATTGTTTCGTTAATTCAACAGCTACGGTTGCAAATGCTGAATCAACACTCAAAGCACTCAAAGCACTCAATAAACCTTCTACGAATTCATTAGTTTTGATGTTTGCAGTAAAGAATTGTTTAGCATCTTCTACTTCATAGAATTCTTTTACTCTTCCGTTAGCATATAGGTCGCTTTCGATTTGCTTTTCAATTTCTCCTAATCTAACTTGGATACTTTTTCTTTCCTCTTCTAAAGATACCTTTTCCTCTTCAGAAAGTTTATCATCATCATCAAAATTAAAATAACTTTGTAATTCTTCTAAAGTTAAAGTATCAACTGTCTTTAATATAACTTGTGCCATGTACTCTTCTACAAGCACAACCATTTTAAATATTTCTTCAACTTGATCTTCAATACTTTGAATAAATGATGGATCTAATTTATATTTTTGGGCACTTTTAAGTGTTTCCTCAGCTTCATTTTGTTCTTTCTCCAAATAAGCCAAATAATCCTCTAGATAAGCATCAGGATGTTCTAATTTATACTCTCTCGGACTTAGTATTTTCATCTTTATTTTCCCCCTCTTTATTGATTATTTTTAAAGCACGCTCTTTAAGTTTTCTAGCTCTATTAAATAAAGCTAAATTTTCTTCAATGCTTTTTCCTTCTTGTTCTTTAAATGGTATCTCTTCTTTAACCATTTCATCCCCTCCTTAATCAATTCCGTTTATTATATAACATTTTAATAAAAAGTCAATAAATAAAAAAAGTATCAATAAAGATACTTTTAATTAAGTGTATATACTTTTTGATCTGAAACTTGCTCTTCTTCAGATAATTCAGACATATCTGCTTCATTTAATCCATCAATTTCCGTATATTGGTCTCCATCATTAACTGCTTCAACTTCATAAGTTTCCTCGACATCTTCTATCTCTTCAGCTACAACAACTACTTCATCATATAGATGATTACCGTAGTTAATAATCTTATCAACTTTTACATTAGCCCAACTACCTAAATTGATCTCTGATTTAGGTCCAGAAGATTCCCATTCAACAATATCTACAGCATTTCCACTACCTAATACATGTCCCCATTCACTAGTAGCATCTGCACCTTTAGCATCAGCAATAATTGCTGGAATCACTTGACCATCTTTTAATACAATATCAATACTATCTCCAACTTTACCGAACTTAGTAGATACAGCAACAAGATAACGATCATTTAAGGTCGCAATACCATTCGAACTAGGTTTACCGGCGTCTCCCCATAATTCAGATACTTCTCTTTGTCCCGTATTTTTACTCCATCTTCCATAAAAATAAGCATAAGATGTAAAATTACGACATATTCCTGTTTGTCTGACAGATGATGGTATGGAAATCTCTACAGCACCATTATCAAGTATAACATTAGGTATTTCAGGAATAACTTCTTCAGGAACTTCTGGTTCTTCTAAAGCTTGAGTTTCAACTACTGGTTCTTCAGGTACAAGAGTCTCATCAACTAAAGGATCTAAAGATCTCATCTTATCATACATATAACCTTCTAAAAGTTGATTAAAAGATTTTTTAATAGCTGAATTATTTAAAAAGATATCACCAGGTAAAGTAAAATCAGGAGTATTTCCCATCATTAATTCATCATTTGATGGTAAAACTTCATCAACTACTATTTCATTATTTTCATCTAAATAATAAACTCCAGCAGTAAGCTTAGTTTCCTCATCCTCACTAACAATTGAAGATGAATCATTCTTTTCTTGATTTTTTGAATTATTTGATAATTGAATAATTAATTCCGCTGTTGCATATATACTTACACAAACACCAGTTATAATAACAACCTTACCACTTCTACGAGCCCATTCTTTGAACGCTTTTAAAGTTTTGGCTTTTTCTACTGGTGTTAATTCTTCCTCATTCCACTCAATATCTATTGATGGAACTTCTTCAGAGGTTATTAAAGATTTTGGAGAAGTATCATACTTTTTCATCCAATTATCAATAACGATAAAAAGATGTTCATTTGATTCTAAATGTTTTTCCCTAGATGTTTCATTCATAAGACAGCTCCCCCTCGCGCAATATTTCCAATAATATCAAATAATGCAACTTAGTGTCAATGTCTTTTTAAAATAATAATGATTATTTAGAAAAAAAACAGATATTTCTATCTGTTTCATTCTAATAATTTTCAGCTTTAATTTCAAAGTATGCTTTTGGATGAGCACATACTGGACATACTTCTGGAGCAGACTTACCAATAACGATATGTCCACAATTACGACATTTCCAAATACGATCTCCATCCTTAGAGAATACCAATCCACCTTCAATATTTTCAATTAACTTACGATATCTATTTTCATGTTCTTTTTCAATTGCTCCAACACTTTCGAAAAGGAATGCAATTCTATCGAATCCTTCTTCTTTAGCTGTCTTAGCAAATTCATCATACATGTCAGTCCATTCGAAGTTTTCACCTTCAGCAGCAGCATTTAAGTTTTCTAATGTTGAAGGAATATCTCCACCATTTAGTTCTTTAAACCACATCTTAGCATGTTCTTTTTCATTTTCAGCTGTTTCTAAGAAGATAGCTGCAATTTGTTCATAACCTTCTTTTTTAGCTTTACTAGCAAAATATGTATATTTATTTCTTGCTTGTGATTCGCCAGCAAATGCTGTCATTAAATTTTGTTCTGTTTTACTTCCTTTTAAGTTCATTTTATTACTTCCTTTCTCATAAATAAATTACTTTTACCAAATCAGGATACTACCTAATTTCATGATTATTATACTATTTTAAATTATTAGTGTAAATATTTTTTCTTAAAGAAAAGTTACAGTTTCCTCTAAAGATTTTCTTTTATCATGTAAATGACTTGGTCTGTTATCATCAGTACCATATCCCATAGGTAGTAATGCTATTGGTTCAATATTGTCATCAAGATTAAATAATCTTTTTAATTCATCTTTATCAAATAATTCAATCCATATATTATCAATTCCAATGTTGGTAGCTTCGAGCATCATATGAGTAGCTACAATAGTCGCATCCATTTCATATGAAGTCTTCTTATCTTCTACCCATGCTTCTCCTCTATCACTACATATGATAAATACTAAAGGAGCATTATAACGACATCTAGTTACCATATCAAGCTTTGCTAAATCAGCTTCTTTAGTTGCTACATATATTCTTTGAGGTTGAAAATTCTTTGCTGTTGGTGCAATACGTCCCATCTCCAATATTCTTAAAATATCTTCCATAGAAACAGGTGTATCTTTAAATCTCCTCGTAGAAAATCTTCTTCTTAAAACATCTTCAAAATATAATTTATTTTCATCAGTTATATTCATCTTAATTCTCCTTATCTTTCCAATATCACCATTTTAATTTTTCTTTATCATGTATTTTAGCTAGTCCGATACTAAGAATATTTAATAAGTCTTCTTCCTTGACATATTTAATTGCATCCATATTCTAATAAAGTTTAGCTCCTGCCGGAATATTATCATCTACTATTAAAAGATGTAATTTTTCTTCACCATCTTCTTCATGAACAGCTGACATAAGCATTCCACATGAATCTATTCCCATCATATTTCTTGGTGGTAAATTTAGAATAGCTATTACTGTTTTACCAACTAATTCTTCTGGTTCATAAAACGCATGAATTCCACTTAAAATAATTCTTTCATTTTTGGTTCCATCATCTAAGACAAACTTAAGTAGCTTTTTACTTTTTGGTACTGCACTACATTCTTTTATCTTTACTGCTCTAAAATCTGATTTACTGAATGTTTCAAAATCAACATATTCATTAAATAATGGTTCTATTTGAATTTTATTTTCTATTGTTTCTTCAGTATCCATAAAATCACTCTTTCTAAAAATATTATATCATCTAAAATTAAAAAGCTCTACATGGTAGAACCTTTTAGTCAATATCTGTAACCCATAAATCATGTTTATTGCAATAAGCATAAACCTTCGCTTTACCTTCATATTTAAATTCAGTTTTAGCATTATCTCCCGCTTTTAAATATACAAATTCTTCTCTATTATCAGATATATAAGCAATCCATTCAATATAATGGTCTTCATCCATTACATGATTTATAGTTACATTAATAATATCATTTACCTTTTCAACTACTGGTACATGTTTTTCTGCTGCTGCATCACTAGTATTTGGCTTTAATAATTCCATAGAATCATCGCAACAGATAATTCCACAACCATGAGAGTTGCAATCATTTAATACTTTAATTAAAGCTCCACATTTATTACATCTTTTTAAAATTAATTCTTTCATACTTCACTCCACTACTTTCTTTTTTTCTTTAAATTCTCTAATTCTTTTAAAATCATATTTTGATTTCTTTGTACATTTTCAATTTTTAAATGTAAATCTTCTAAAATAAGTTCACTTTTCAAATCTATTCGATAATCATTTTGACTTCGCATGCTATCTTTTTTAGCAGCTCTATTTTGACTCATCATTATTATTGGTGCTTGTAGTGCTGCTATACATGATAACAACAAATTCAAAAGGATAAAGGGATATGGATCTAAATCATCAAATAGATACGTATTAATTAATATCCAAGCCAGTAAGAATGATGCAAAGCTGATAATAAATCCCCATGAACCTGCTATCATTGTTAATTTATCAGCAATTTTTTCTCCAAAAGTAATATTACTATCGATTTCTGAATCGATATCAATACTTAGAGGTTCATCTATAAGTAAATTGATTAAGTCTTCTTCATCATACTCACTGATATCTTTGCTTATTAATTTCTTTACTATATCTCTTTTAGATGAATTCTTTTCCATATTGTTAACCCTTTCTACTAGTTTAAGTTCACATCTTAAGCTATATGTCTTTTATATTTTGAGACAATATTGCTAATCAATACGAAAAAGATAATAAAACCAATCATAAATCCAGCATTAATAAGTAAAGGTTTTAAAGTTTCTAAATCTATTGTTTCTAGAGTACCTACTAATTCATTATTCTTTATATAGTAATATGTTGGTAATAGATGAGCAATATTTAATACACTTTCGGGTAACACACTTTGAGGTACAAATGCTCCACATAAGAAACTTGATCCTAGTGCTACAATATTTACAATACCATTGATAGCTTCTTTATTAGAAATGAGACCTGATATAAAGAATGCTATAGATGTTGCACATAGTGTAAATATTAACGAGTTAACTATAAATACTAATCCATGAGCACTAAACATTACATCGCCAATTACAAATACTCCAATAAGTAAATAGAATAACCATACAACAAATGCATATAGAAAGTTAGACAAAAATAATATACGATTTACAGCTTTATAATTAGTATTACTTACAAGCATTCTTTTTCTTATCTTACCACTATTAAATGTTGATAATATTAAACAGATAACGTATATCAAACATGCTAATAATGAATAACTTTCAAAATTAAAATAAAATGCTGCTTTACTGATTGATGATTGATCTAATTTAGAAGTTATTGATACATTAATCT
>CAMXBB010000066.1 GCA_947179265.1 uncultured Bacillota bacterium | reverse complement strand
TATAACTTATTTCAAATTTAATATGGATAAAAATTCTAAGCTTAGTAAATTTGAATATGATAATCATTTATCTTACAGAATATATGATGACGAATATATCGAATATCATATCGAATTTTTTATGGCTGGTTTTAACGCCATCATAAGGAAATGGTTATTTAATGGTTGTAAGGAGACTCCTGAAGAAATAAATGAAATAATTATAAGTGAATATAAAGAAAAGAATATCAATGAATAATTGATATTCTTTTTGTATAAAAAACAAGTCAAAACGATTCGCTATACTAATCAATATTGCTCATCAAGTTTACATTGTAGAAACTTTTCGAACATTCGCAATCCATAATTTTTATTATAATAATTGGGATATTCATTTAGATGTGCTAAGGCAATTTTCGCAGTTGTAATTAAGTTATCATCCGTTACATTAGTTTCAGGATCAACTGTACCATGCTCCAATTCGATATTAATTCCTTCTAAGAAATCCTCTGGAGTAAATTTATCGAATGTAACTCCTAAACTTCTAGCTGCTGAGTAAGCATCATCAATTTTAAACATATAATCACCAATATATTATATGTGCAATTTAACTATTTGTTATTTGCTATCCAATCCTCTACGATATATTTAGACGATGAAACTTGTGAACCACGAATTGCAAGTCCGTTTCTCAGATCAACACCACTGCAAATACTTTTTATTTGAGATGGTATACTACCTAATCCAGAACCTTCATGAGTTATAAATGGTCTTATTATCTTACCATTATAGTTTTTACCACTTAAAGCCGTAACAAGTTCTTCTGGCATTATATCCCAGTAAACTGGTGAACCTAAATAAATAACTTCATAATTGCTTAAATCAGGTAAATCTTTTACTATTGGGGCATTGTGACTTGCTTGCCTTTCCTTCGCTTCTTCGATAGCTGTATTGTAATCCTTTGCATAAGGAATACTTGGTTCTACTTTAAAAATATCAGCACCTGTAATATCACGAATAAATTCGGCAATTACTTCAGTATTACCTTTTTCAATAAAACCAACAGAATAATTCTCATCTGCTCTACTAAAATAAATAATTATACTTTTATTATCTAACACATGTATCTCCTATTTACCTGACTTTATATTGTTAACCCAATTAGTTATATCATCATCACTAGCATTACTACTGAATCTTTTTCCAGTTAGCCAATTTCCACTACCAGCCATTTCACTTAATAATTTACCACTCTCTCCTAGACCTGAAGAACCTGATGTACAGAACGGAATTATAGTTTTACCTTCAAAATTATTATCCTTAATAAAGTTGTTTACTGGCCATGCTGCAATACCCCACCATATAGGGTATCCAATTAAGACAATGTCATATTCATCCCAATTTTCTACATTAGTCGAAATAAGCTCTATGTCTCTTAGTGATTCATCATCATGCTCTTTATAACATCGTGCTTCTTTATTATGATAGTTTAAATCATCTTCACTGTATGGATTTACAGCTTCAATTTTAAACACATCAGCATCTAACTTCTCTGCTATTTTTTTAGCAACAGTTTCCGTATGATTTTGAGCTGAATAATATACCACTAGGATTTTCTTATCTTTGATATCAATATCATATTTTTCATCCTCTTTTAATTTAAAAAATGCAATTACGCCAACAATAGCTACTACTAAAATTACTCCTACTATCGCTAAAACTTTCTTATTCATCTTATTATCTCCTTTATTCTATTTCTAATATAACATTACTTTCATCGATATGCAATCTAATCAATTTCCATTATCTCTCCATCAACTCTTTTATAATGAGATAAAAGTTCCCAAGCTAATTTAGACGAGAAACGATCTTTAGTATGTTCGCCATTCTCTCTTTCAATAAGTTTTCCAAAAGGATTATCATATCCGTCCTTGTAAAAAGTATTAACATACCAATTTTGTCCATTGCCATGAATAGTATCTTCTTCATCTCCAATAAATCCCCAGAATGGATATTTCTTTAAATCGGTTTGATCTTCTTCATTAATCAATTCATTATATAAAAGTAGTGATCTTACTGCTTTTTGCTCTTCTTGATGAATAGCCATATTTCCATACTCATCTTCATATGTAAATTCATTTGTACCTTGAATGATTAGGAAAGGCATATCATAGTTTTCATAAACATCATCTTTATCTGGAGCATCAAACATCCATCCAAATGGCGCTATTCCAGCAAAGTATTCTGGATAATCTCGTGCTAAAGCTAAAGATGCAGCCCCACCCATAGAAAAGCCTGATGCATATACTCTTGATTCGTCAACATCATAAATTTCTATTGCATATTTTACTATTTCTATTAACTCATCAGTTATCGTATAAGGATTGGCATATCCATCATATTGTGGTGATACTACAATAAATTTTTCCTTATATGCCATATGGTCCCACCCACATTTATATACTACCTCAAGTGCACTTCCACCTCTACCATGAAATGTTACAACTAAAGGAAGCTTTTCACCTTCAGCATGCTCTGGAATATAAACATATGATTCATGGCCTAAGATATCTACCTTTGTAGGTTCTAAAACTTTATATTCATCCTTTTCTCGAAAATAGTAAAATATTCCCCCACTAAAAATAATAAGGGTGACAATAATTATTAGAATTCTTATAATCTTTTTCACAAATATCCACCTTATAAATATAATATCACAAAAAAAGTAGATATTGAAATCTACTTTTTATCTGTCTTTGTAGTCAATTTTAATGATAGTGAAGAATATTTATTGCGTAATTGATATATATTACTAGCATAATTTTTCAAAGTTTCTTGAGCCTTTTCATCATCATATCCATCAATCTCGTCACAAAATTTATCATGTTCTCTTTTATTGAACGTCTTTGCTTCATAGCTTTCAGTATCTGTTTCATATGTTGTTATAAAGCAATCCATCTCTTCAGTATGAATCTCTTCGAACTTACCGTCTTTATAGAAATAATAGACACCATCAATACAATAATACATTTCTTTTTCATGTTCATATTCATCTAATTTAGGGAAAGCTATTACCTCTGTTGCTTCATGATACTTCTTTAGTGTGTTCTCTTCATAGTCATAAATGATAGTTCCATTATCATCCGTAAGAACCATAATATCTCTAAAGAATCTTATATCATTATAAGTATGATTTTCTACAAATTTTACAGCACAATCTTTATTTGAACTGCGATAATTATAATTTTGACGTTTTGCCAATGAATATGTTCCATCTTCTTTTTTCAAAGCAAAATAGATCATCTTGGCATCAGATAAATCATGATATTGGTCATAATATCCACCAAGCTCTATATCACTATATTCCAATGGAATAATTATTTCTCCTAAATGAATTACTCCTTTTTTACCATCTTTAGTTACAAGAAAATAATTTCCTGCTACAACTTCAACACTATCAAAATCTTCATCGATTACTTTTTCATAACTATCGCTATCTGTAAATACGATACCATATTTGTCGTTTTTCTTAAATATTGTACCTATTCTAGTATGTGTAATATCATCAATATCAGAAACCAAAGTCGTAAAGTCATTATAAGCATTTACAATGGCAATAGTTGATTTACCTCCATTATGAAATCTGAAGATGTAATTTTGAATATAATCGATATCATCATAAGTAGGTTCAACAACTTTTGATTTTTGAGCATCACCAAAGAATAGTCCCCATTTTTCTCCTTTACGAATATAGAAGAAATTTGCATACTTCGATTTTACAATCTCATCATATTCATTTGATAAGATTGTTGTTTGAACCGGATTAGGGTTTTCAGAATTTCTGATATTATAATTGATATTGGAAGATGCTATTCCACTTTTTCCATTCTTAGTGAATATAAAGAAGAACTCTCCATTATAAGCATTATAGTTATCTCCTGACTTCATAGTATACTTTACATCATCAGCTTCTATGCTTAATAAAAGATCTTTGGATTCAAGATTATAAACATAGATTTTATTACCACTCTTACAATAAACAATTTTATTATCCTTCTCATCGTAGCTTATACTTGTAAAAAATACACTCTTTTTAGTTCTTTCAGAATCAAATTCAAAGAATTTAGTAGTTCCATCAGTATAAAGAATAATCCCTGGCATTTTCTCAATATTGTCATAACTGATTGAAGTAAGTAATCCTTCTCCAACAAAGTAAAGTCCTTTTTTACCATTTCTAGTTACTACTGCATAGGAATCATTGTAACGAGTATATAATGCTGATACCTCATCAAATTCCTCCTTAGTCCAATCACCATATTTACGAACACGTCCTTCATCATAGATATGATATTTACCATCAGATGATTTTGATGAAAAACAATTATGATATTCACCTATCCAACTTACAAGCTCTTGTCCATCAATTAACATCTCTTCTTCTAAAGCATCAAAAACTCTAACCAAATTTTTTTCAACCAAATTTTTGCAATCATCACTTGCAAATTTATCTTGATATGTTTGAACAAAAAATTTGTTCTTATCACTATAGTATGTATGATAACTTCTCATTGGTCCAATCAAAGCATTTTTCTTTATATTTAATAATCCCGATTTTTGGTCATTATCAACAAGGGCTGTATTCCCTAGTATAACACCTATATTATAATCTTTTTTCTTTCTTACAACTAAACTTGTCTTTTTCATATATCCACTCTCATTTCTTTGCTAACTCTAATTTTCTTTCTTCACATAATCTTATCAATTCTGTAGGATCTATATAGATAACTTTACCATTTGGTGGAGTTATTCTTTTATCACCAAATACTACCCAAATAATATAATCACTCTCCTCAGGCATTCTTGCACCTCCATCGGTGAAGATTATCTTATTATCAGATTCCTTAGAGAATGCTTTAACTGCTACTTCAAAATCAGTTCCACCTCTACCAACGAATTTAAAGTTATCAACTTCATCAATACTTTTTAATTCTTTAAATCCATAGAATCCTACATCAAAACATCCAACCTTAATTTTAGAAAAATTTAAAATATTTTTACATTCTCGTAAAAAACTTCTCAACAATTCATCTGATATTGAAAAACTAGTATCCAATAATATCTCTGTATCATAGGTTAACTTATATGCATGTTCTTCTAAGGTTGCTTGAACTACTCCATCTTCTAAATAAGCATTTTCAAATGACCAATCAAGTTCGACAATCTCTTTTTGTCTTTTTAAGAAAAGTGGCCAATTGATAAGAGGATAACCATTTCCAACTGGTTCAAATTGGATCTCATCTTTATTGGTAACATTTCCTCCATCAAGAGAAGATCCATAGCTATTACCCTTTCCTCCAAAACTTTTTTCAAGGGCTTCTTTTATATGTTTTAATATTTCTTTAACTTCTTTAGTTTCTTTCTTGTTTAAGACCTTTTCCTTACCTAATTTCCCAAACTCTTTTTGAATCTCTTCGATTGCTTGTTCATTTCCATTAGGTAAATCTTTTTCTCCCCACATTCTGTGAGTATCATGACCAACATCTCCATTAGAATTTTCTTGGCTCTTACCATTCTTTTTATTTTGTTGTTTTTGTTTCTTCTTTAATAACTTCTCGTACATCTCTTCGGCATCGTAATATATCGCCCAAGGAATATCTACTACATTCTCTACAAACTCTAAACCATCTTTCTTTAAAAATGCATTGATAACAGCATCTGTTGCATAATTCCATATTTCTTGATCTTTACCTTCACCACGCTTCATATGATTAAATGCTACATGACATATCTCATGGGCAAAGACAAAGGTTCTTTGTTCTTTGGATAGATTTTTAACAAAATCCGGATGATAATAGATTTTCGTTCCATTAGTAGCTGCTGTAGGTTTACCATTATATCCAACACAATTTCTTGTTTCAACATAATCTAGACATTCTACTAAGCTTCCAAAGAAGGGATATCGTTTAACGACATCTCTTTTTATCTCATCGATCAATCTTCCCATAAAAACCTCTTATATATGAACAAGTAATGAATAGATATCTTCTACTACTTTTCCTGAAGGTTTGATAGTTACTATTATTTGAACATTTTTAGGTAAATCAAAAGTACTTATCTTACGATATTTAAGTATTTCACCAAACTTCATCTGTTCATCTAAAGCTAAATCATCAATATTATTTATAATAAGTAAACTTTTACCTAATTTAGCATTTTCCTCTAATACCTTAAACCAATGCGGAGGTTCATAATTTATTCCTTCATAATGTCCATTCAATAAAGTTACATCAATATCACTTTCTAAGGTTACGGCACCTTCATATAATTCACTTGGAAAATTGCTCACTAATAACGGATAATCCGTATTATTCATAAACTCTTTTAATCTTACTAATTCGTCACTGCTCATGGTCGATTCCCCCAGGCTAAGCTTTCTGTACGTAACTGTTCTATTATGGCAATTTTCTTTGGATCTCCTTTACACCAAAGATCATCAAATGTCGTCAATATTTCTGTTCCCATCTTCTTAATAAACTGACGAACAACTTCAATATTTTCCTCGTCAACATCTGATAATGCAGCTATTGTTGCGTATTTTTTATCAACACCACAATTAATATCATTATCAGAATAATTACCATTAATAATATCTTTAACAGTTACGATTCTAATCTTACAGAAATCTACAAAATCTGCGGTTATAGATTCTCCAACCAATGAGCGAAGCATCTCAGGATTTCCGACTTTATAAAGAATGGTCGATGCCATTTCCCATTTACGCGGATCAGCATTAGGTTTTACTCCATCATATTTAGTTCTTAATATGTTAATGCCAGTTTTGGCTTTAGTAGAGATAAAAGCAAATATTGCTGGATGTATTGGTAAAACAGGTTCTTCCTTTTTCTCATAATCTAATCTTTGATAGCTAGTCTTAGGAGTTTTAGCCCATTCTAGCCAAGAATCTAGAGTTGTTTCAATATAAACATGTGCAAAACGATTAAATAAAGGTTCTGCTAAAGTATTTGCTGATACCGAATCACTTATCTCATTACCAGCAGCAGCTATTCTAGCATTCTCAGGTAGCTTCCATTTACCATTAACTTCACCATTTAAGATAATGTTAAAGGCCATTCCTTGAATAGCATGTAAAGCGTTAGGTAATTCATCGAAGAATATAATATGAATCTTATTTGGTTCTTCTTCACATCTCTTCTCAACTTTTACCAACCAACTTGGTTTTACATCAATCATTTCTCCTGTGCTTTGATTATAAACACTTTTTCCATTTAAACTATCAGGAGTAGCATTACGTAAGTATATTACTTCACAATCTGGATCAAGTTGCTTTACTCTAGCACTCTTACCTTCACTAGATTTTCCATGTAAAAATACTGCTACATTACTTAATATTGCCCCTTTTATTATGTCTTCTTCACTAACTGAATCAAAATTAAATCCATAGATGTTGTTAGTAGCCATTTTCAATCACTTCCTATAAATTAAGCTCTATTCTATCTAAAATAAAACTAATTTACAACACAAAACTTCTATAATTAATTAAAAGACATATATAAATATGTCCTTTCATCTATCATTATTCTATTAGTAGATTAAGAAT
>CAMXBB010000065.1 GCA_947179265.1 uncultured Bacillota bacterium | reverse complement strand
TTATGATAGAGGGAAAAATCTTATGACTAAGGAAAAAGAAATGCCATCATTGAATATTAAAAGATTTGAGAATAATAAATTAATGCCATATAGTATTATGGAGTTATATGGTGATGAAAAAATACCAACTTGGTTATATAGTAGAACTTATTGGACAAAGTCTTCTGTAGATGATTATTATTTGATGGCTGTTATTTCTGCTGGAATAGCAGCACCAATAGATTGTGAAGAAAATGACATAGCAGGTATAAGACCATTAATAACAATACCACTTGAAGCAGTACCAACGAGTGAAAAAATAATAGATACAAGTGCATGTTATGAATGTGATGGGGAGCTTGTATGGACTGATAAACCTGGTAAATCATGTAAAAAGAATGAATCAATAACTAATAAAGGGTTGTGTGTTAATAATCCAAAAACAGGTGTTAGAAGTTTCATTATCTTCGCTTTGATAGTTACATTGTTAATGTCATTAGGATACGTATTATATAGAAGATATAATAGATTTGAAAGAATATAAAACAAGGATAAAAATCCTTGTTTTATAATTGTCTAAAATGAATAGATGTGGTATTATTAATACATAATAATAGAAGGTGTGTGTTTATGAAAAAATTTTTAAAAACAATTACGTTTCTATTTATATTTGGAATTATCTCATCATTTTTAGTATATTTTTCTTTAAATGTTGATGCTGCTGATACTAAATATATAGATATCGTTACTGGAACAGGAAGAGAGTTAGGAGACGAGGTAAGAATAGGAGATGAACATTTCTATATCTTAAGTAATAATGGTGTAGAGATTAGAATGTTAGCTAAATATAATGTTGATATTAGTGCTAAATGTTCACTCACTTATAATGCTCCATCAAGTACTGGAGTTGGATATGATCCTAAATGTGGAATCAGAGCTTCATATACAGGACTACAAGATCCTAGCATAACAGGATATCCTGATGAAGCGACAGGAGATGTTATTGGAGTTCCATTCTCAACCGAACTTCAACATGGTGCTACCAATCTTGATTATGAAGGTGGAGTAGCAGAAATATATGTTAATGAGTATGTAGATACTATTAATAAAAAATATAATATAAATGTTACAGGAGATTTGTTAGATTTACAAACATTTAATAAATTGTTCTATGGTGTTGATATGCAAAAAGCTCCTGAAAATATAAGAAAGTTCTTTAATGTTACATCATGGACAAAGGTCCCAACTCAAGATAAAAAAATAATGATTTTAGAGTCAACAGCTCAAAGCTATTTTAGTTTTGAACACTTCTTGTTCTATGGAATAAGACCAGTCATTATTGCTCCAGCAAGTGCTTTAAATACTGGCGAAGAACCTAGAGCATGTGATGGTGTATTCTGTTTTACTGATAAAGATAAAAATGGTAAAGTTTCTATATCAGATGAAATATGTATAAAAGATGAATGTTTTTATGTTTTATCTAATAAAAATAATAAAGTTCAGTTACTTGCAAAATACAATTTAAATTTAGGACTTGATTGTTCAAAAACTACTAATTATGGAGATATGGTTGCTGATTTAAGTAAATTATCTTGCAAAGACATATCTGGCAAAGATTGGAAACAAGATTCAATGGCTCGTGGATATATAGCTTACCCTAATGGTACTATAGCATCATATGGTGGGGTTGAGTATACTAATACTGTTCAATTATTTGATCAAGATTATCCTCCTGTAACGAATAATTATGATGAGAGTGTGATTAAAAAAAATGTTGATAAGTATGTTGATTATATAAATTCATTAGTTGATGGTAAATTTACTGGTTCACTATTAGCTTTAAGCGATTTAACTAATGCAACTGGTGCAACTTTTGATCAATTGACTAATCCAACACCAAAAACTGTATCATCTTTAGACATTCGTGATTTAGAAGTAACTGGTGTGGGTACAACATATTATTATTTATATCAAATGAATTCAATTCCAGATTGGGTTTATGCTAATAGCTACTGGACTAGATCTGGTACAAATGAAAATACTGTATATGCTATATCATCTAACGGATTAGTATCTGATTATGAAATGTCTACATTAGGAGAATTTGGAGTAAGACCTTTATTAACTGTCGAGTTAGATGAAGTTCCAGCAGTTGCCAAAGACTTTAGTGGATGTTATAAATGTGGTGATGAGTTAGTATGGACGAGTGATCCTGATGAATCATCATGTGAGTTAAGAGATGATATTACAGATAAAAAAATGTGTGTTAATAATCCTAAGACAGGTATTACTAATCATACTATTCAAATATTAATAGTAATCTCTGTATTAGTAATTGCATTAGCAATTATAAGCAAACAAAATAGATTTAAAAAGATTTAATGTATATTAATCAAGGAATTTAATTTATTCCTTGATTTTTTATTGATTTTTATAATTTTATAGGATATACTTTATTAGTAAAGTTTTTACTTGGATTGGAAAATCTCCGATTTCTTTCTAGGTTTAAACGTAAAAATATTTAATAGGAGGTATATTAAGATGGCTGTTACTAAAGAAACAAAAGCTAAATTAGTAAAAGAGTTTGGTAAATCTGAAAAAGATACTGGTGCTACTGAAGTACAAATTGCTATTCTTACTGAAGAGATTAGAGATTTAACAGAACACTTAAAAGTACATACTCATGATTACCATTCTAAAAGAGGATTAATGATGAAAGTTGGTAAAAGACGTAGCTTATTAGATTATCTAAAAGCTAATGATATTGACTCTTATCGTAAATTAATCGAAAAATTGAATATAAGAAAGTAGGCACTAATTTTTTTAGTGTCTTTTCTTTTATAGAAAGTGAAAAGCAGAAGAGGATGAAGTATGGAAAAGAAAGTATTTGAAACAGAATTCAGGGGAAGAAAATTAATTGTAGAACATGGTGAAGTTGCAAAACAAGCACATGGTTCTGTTTTGGTTAGATATGGTGATACAGTTATATTATCAACAGTTGTTGTTGGTAATAATGCTAATCTATTGAGCGACTTTTTTCCATTAATGGTATTGTATCAAGAAAAACTATATTCAGTAGGTAAAATACCTGGTGGATTTATTAAAAGAGAAGGAAGACCGACAGATGCTGCTACATTAGCTGCACGTATGATCGATAGACCAATGCGTCCTATGTTCCCAGAGGATTTTAGAAATGAAGTACAAATTGTTAATACAGTTTTATCAGTTGATCCTAATAATTCTCCAGAGTTATCAGCAATGTTTGGATCATCACTTGCAACTACAATATCTAAAATACCTTTTGATGGACCTATAGCAGGAGTTAAGGTTGGTAGAGTGGATGGTAAGTTTATTATTAATCCAACAGTTGACGAGTTAGAAAATAGTGATATTGATCTAACTGTTGCTGGTACTAAGAATGCCATCAATATGGTTGAAGCTGGAAGTAAGGAAGTATCTGAAGAGGATATGTTAAGTGCTTTAATGTTTGGCCATGAAGCGGTTAAAGAATTATGTGAATTCCAAGAAAAGATTGCATCTGAAATTGGTGAAGAAAAGATGGAATATGAAAAGTTGGACATTCCAGATGAATTACGTAAGGAAGTTTATGATCTTGCTGCAGATAAATTAGATAAAGCAATGCGTATCAAAGAAAAATTGGAAAAATACGCTGCAATTGATGCTGTTAAAGAAGAAGTTGTTACAAAATATGAAAGTGATAATCAAGACTTAGATAGTGACGAATTAGTAATTTTAACTACAAAGGTTAAGCTTATATTAGAATCAATTGAGTATGATATCTTTAGAGCAATAACTGTTGATGAAAAGACACGTTCTGATGGAAGACGCATGGATGAAATAAGAAAATTATCTACTGCTATCGATTTACTTCCAAGAACCCATGGTTCAGCATTATTTACTAGAGGAGAGACTCAAGCATTAGCTGTTACCACTTTAGGTGCATTAAATGAGTATCAAGTACTTGATGGAGTTAGCTTAGAAGCTGAAAAGCACTTTATGTTACATTATAACTTCCCAGCATTCTCTGTTGGTGAAACTGGTAGATATGGTTCTCCAGGAAGAAGAGAGATTGGACATGGAGCTTTAGGAGAAAGATGTTTAAAACAAGTAATGCCTTCTGAAGACGAATTCCCATATACAGTTAGAGTTGTATCAGAAATACTTGAATCAAATGGATCATCAAGTCAAGCAACAATCTGTGCTGGATGTATGTCCTTAATGGCAGCAGGTGTACCTATTAAGGCTCCAGTTGCTGGTATTGCTATGGGACTTATCACTTCAAAGGACGGAAAAGATTATACAATATTAACAGATATTCAAGGTATGGAAGATCATTTAGGTGATATGGACTTTAAAGTAGGTGGAACAAGAAAAGGTATTTGTTCATTACAAATGGATATCAAGATTAAAGGTATAACAGAAAAGATTCTAAAAGAAGCATTAGCTCAAGCTAAAAAGGCCCGTATGGAAATATTAGATGTTATGGAAGCTGAAATAGCTACACCTCGTGAAGAAGTTTCAGAATATGCTCCTAAAACAGAAATATTTACTATTAATCCCGACAAGATCAAAGAAGTTATTGGTAAAGGTGGAGAAACTATTACTAAGATTATTCTTGAAGCTTCAAATGTAACTACTGTTCAAGATAAAGATGCTGTTAAGGTTGAATTAGATGACGACGGAAAAGTAATCATCTACCACACAAGTAGAGATGTTATAAATAAGACAGCAGAAATGATTAAAAATATTGCAAGAGAAGTAGAACCGGGTGTTAAATACACAGCTAAGGTAGTAAAAGTTGAAGAATTTGGATGTTTTGTACAATTATGGCCTGGATGTGAAGGATTAGTACATGTTTCCCAACTAGCTCATGAAAGAGTAGATAAAGTATCTGACGTTGTTAAAGTTGGCGATGAAATAATTGTAATGTCTCAAGGATATGATAATCGAGGCAGATTAAATCTATCTAGAAAAGATGCTCTTCCTAAACCTAAAAAAGAAGAGAAAAAGGTAGAAAAGAAAGAAGAAAGCGAAAAATAATAAAAAAAACTCACTATTGTGAGTTTTTTTGTGTAGTATTTTGTAAACCAGTGTAGTAATTTCAAAAAATATAGAATATTTTATACTTTTGTGTTATATTTATACTAGTAAAAGGTAAAATAATAGAAGGAGTGATTTAGAGTGAAAAAAATGTTAAGCATTCTAATGGCAATATTAGTAATAGTTCCTTTGGTTGGTGTAAGAGCTATAGAAGGTAATTATTATACTTATGGTGTTGGAGATGAAGTAAACTTTTATATGTATGAAGGAGATAGTACTGGATCTAGAACAATCATTTTAAGTGATGAAGGAGCCAATAGCCAATATGTTAGAGCTTTGGTAACTGGAGTTAGTTATGCATCAAGTTCTCCTTGGTTAGAAGATCCAGAGTTACATCCAACTATTGATCCAGCCGATTTTAAGCAAGTTCCTGCATATAAAGAATTACAAAGTGTAATGAATATAAAAATAGGTGGTGCTTCTTTTGCTAGAAATGCTGCTGAAGATACATCATTATTAACTTTGGATGATTTAATCAATGTATTTGGGGCACAACAAAATGGTTCTATTTATACTATTGATTGGGCTAAATGGGGACATGTATTTAGAGAAATGCCAACATCTGCATTAGGAATATATACACAAACATTATCTTCTGATAAGAAAAATATTTGGGTAGTAAAATTCCAAAAAAATGATGCAGGAGAAGTGACAAATGCTACTGTTGAACAAGTTCCAATTGATCAAGGAAATTTTGTTAATGGTAGTCCAACAACAACATATGCTTATATGCCAGTATTATATGTAGATAAGACTAAGGATTGTATCGAAAGAGATGCTGCTGACAAATTTGCTTGTTATGAATGTGATGATGACTATGTATGGACTGAAGTTGGAACACAAGGAGCATCTTGTAAAAAAATTGATAAAATCAAAGTTCAAAAGAGTTGTGTAAAGAATGTTAAAACAGGTATCGATGAATATTTCGTTCAATTCGGAATGATTGCAGGTGTATGTGCTTTAGCATTAGTCATAGTAAATAGAAAGAATTTATTTAAGAGTGTATAATAAAAACAGCTATTTATAAGCTGTTTTTTTAGTGCAATGATTTAGTTAAAGTTACCATATCATCGATTGTCACTGACTCATCTTTTACTTTTTCGATTATATCGTTAGTTATATGAGAGTTAGATAAAGCTTCTTCTAAAAAGTCTATATCAATATCTTGAACATCTAATTCACTTAAATCAATTTGTAATAGGAATTCCATTAATAGAACTAGCATTCCATTTAAGGAATCTCTACAATACTTTTCGTTATATCTTTCCATATAAATAGTTGATTTTCCGTCTAAATCAATTATATTAGGATGTAAAGTAAAAGGATTTATTAGGATATGAGAATGTCCAAATGATCGAGGTATATTATTACTATCAATATATATTGATTTTGCATGAGGACTATTGGATAGATCAACATGATATATATAATTATCCAATAACTCTCTTAAAGCTTCTAATACATCGATTATAATCCTTTTTCTAAAAGGTAGTGGTATGCCTGTAAGCTTATGTATTTGAATACCTTTTGATGCTTTTATAACAGACCCACAGAATTGATTATCTATATATAATGCTCCAACAGGTAGTTTAGTTCTAAAAACACTATCTTGTTTCTTTATTGCACGTCTTAAAGCTTCTAATGAATAAAGTCTTACATCTTCATTAGGGAATATTGAATGTTTATAATAGATAATTGGATCGTTGTTTCTTTTACCTTGATTTAACGACCTCTCATATTGTTTAGTTTCTTTAGAAAGGATATCAGGGTTTAACATAAAATTCAATTTGCTACGATATATTTTTAGAAAGTACTCATTGTTGTACTTTATAACGATTCCATCTGTTCCTGAACCTATTATTTTATATTTTTTAGATAGGAAATCGTCAGATGAAATATGAATAGAAAAAATACGTTCCATAATAATCTCCTTTTTTGAGAAAGATTGTATCAAATCTTACTAAATATGTCAAAAATGTCTTGCTCGTATGTATTGACTATGGTAGTAAAATATAGTAATATTAAATGCGACTCGTTTGAAAGAAGAGGGGAAAAAGAAGATAATGAAAATTGATCTGATTGGTCAAGCTTTGGATGAAATAAAAGAGGAAGACCAGAATAATTTAAGTGAGTTAGAATCCAAAGAAAAAGAGATGGAGGAAGAATATAATTCCGTATATCAAGTTGTAACTCAATTAACTAAAGAACATGATAGTTTAAAAGAATTGGAGAGTTTATCTCGAAACACTTTTAAACATATACATATGATTTTACCGATTATTGAAATACCATTTGGCATTATAATTTGCTGGTTGGTAATGCTTTCATCGTTTCCGCCATCGGTAATACTAGGATTATTTGCTTTAGCGATGATTGGTGAAGTAGATGCTATAAAAACTTTAGTAGATAGTTATCCTAAAATTTTGGGAAATAATGAAGAAAATTTTATGACTTATGTTGAAGCTTTTAAAAGTTTGTTTTTGAGTAAAAGAACTATTAAACGTTCTTTAATAAGTAAATTTAATGACTTACTTAATGCCAAAGATGAGGCAGCTAG